>NZ_DASVFL010000377.1:0-36397 GCF_036380075.1 Lentzea sp.
CTAGGTCCTGTCCCGTGAGTCCGTTCGATGAGAGTCACGGGACAGGACCTAGGAGACGCGGCGGCCCGTGCTGTCGTCCCGGATGGCGGTGACGAGGTCCTCACGCGCCCTGGCGACGCGTGACCGGATCGTCCCGACCGGGCAGCCGCAGACCTCGGCGGCGTCCGCGTAGGACAGACCGAGCACCTGGGTGAGCACGAACGCCGCGCGCCGTTCGGGGTCGAGCGAGCCGACGAGCTCGGCGAGCACGACGTCCTCGGCGAAGCCCGGTTCGACCGGGCCCTCGACGTCGCTGCCGTCGTGCGACCGGGGCCGGGAGCGCAGGGACCGGATGTGGTCCGCGACCACCCGCCGTGCCACCGCCAGCAGCCACGCGCGGGCCGGTGACCTGCCCTCGTACCGCGCCAGCGCGGGCAGCGCCCGCAGGTAGGTCTCCTGGGCGAGGTCGTCGGCGAGCCGCACGTCGGCCGCCAGGTGGGCGACGAACCGCCACACGTCGGCCTGCGTGGCGCGGACGAACGCCTCCGTGGCGGCACGGTCGCCCCCGCGCGCACGGAGCGCGTGGGCGGTGATCTCAGCGTCGTCGCTGCGCAGCGTCCTCACAACCGGGGACTACGAACGGCGCGAGGCCGCGGTTCAGCCGCGTCTCAGCCGGTTTCGCTGGCGTCGTTCCCGGCGGACCTCACGAGGTCCTCGCGGGCCCGTGCGACCCGCGAGCGGATCGTGCCGATCGGGCAGCCGACGACCTCGGCGGCCTCGGCGTAGCCCAGCCCGAGCACCTGCGTCAGCACCAGGGCCTCGCGCCGGTCGGCGGCCAGGCCGTCGAGCAGCAGGTTGAGCTCGACGACGTCGGTGAAGTCCGACGAGACGTCCTGGCCGCGGTCCGCCGCCTGCACCCAGTCGACGTCCGGCGACACGCGGGGCCGCGACCGCGCCATCCGCACCTGGTCGACCACGACCCGCCGGGCGATCGACAGCAGCCACGTCATGGCCGAGGACCGCGCCTCGAAGTACCGCAGGCTCGACAACGCGCGCAGGAACGTCTCCTGCGTGAGGTCGTCCGCGACGCCGACGTTCTCGAGGTGGGCGACGAACCGCCACACGTCGCGCTGGGTCGCCCGCACGAACCGTTCCAGGGCGTCCCGGTCGCCCTCGCGGGCCCGCAGCGCCCAGCGGGTCACCTCGTCATCGGCGGAGGAGTTCACGAGGACGAAGCGTAACGGTCGCGCTTCCCGGGACCGCTCGCCGATCGCCGGGAACCAAGTAGGCCGGATGACCGACAATGTGTACGTGGACTGCAGCACCTGCCGCGAAGCCCTGTCCGCGCGACTCGACGGGGAGGACGAGGGCGTGCCCGCCGCCGAGGTGGACGCGCACCTCGAGACGTGCGCGCCCTGCCACGAGTGGCAGGAGACGGCGACGGCGCTCAACCGCACCCTGCGCGTGCGGCCGGCGACCCCCGTGCCCGACCTGACCGCCGCGATCGTCGCGGCCGCTCCCCCGGTCACCAGGGCGGCGCCGCGCGGCTGGCTGGCCAGGACGCTGCTGGGCGGGGTCGCGATCGCCCAGCTGACCCTGGGGCTCGCCCAGGTGCTGGGCACCGGCTCGTCCTCGCACGGCGGCCACGCGACCGGCGTCGACAGCAGCCACCTGTTCAACGAGAGCACCGCCTGGAACCTCGCGCTCGGCCTCGGCCTGCTCTGGACGGCCCTGCGTCCCGCCGCGACCGCGGGCATGCTGCCCGTCACCGCCGCGTTCGTCGCCGTGCTGATCCCCTACTCCGCCAGCGACCTGCTCAGCGGCACCGCCACCGCGGGCCGCGTCCTGTCCCACTCGCTGCTGCTCGCCGCACTCGCCCTGCTGGCGCTCACGCACTTCCGCGGTCGTGGACCGGGCGGCCGCAGGTCGCTGCGGGACGACGACTCCGGCGGCGCCGAGGACTCGTCCGAGTCCCCCCGGCACGAGGAGGGGCCGCCCGCCCGCCGCGTCCGGTTGCGGCCGGTGAGCCGCCGACACGTCGCCTGACCAGCCTGAGTCGTCCTGCTAGCCTCTGCGCCTCTTCTTCGACCTGGTGGGACGGACCGTGTTCGACGCTGATGACCTGCCCGCCTTCGCACCGCCGGAGCTCGGCGAGCCCGAGGACGACGACGTCGAACGGCCGCCGTTGCGCGGCACCACGGCACCGCCCGCCGGGCTCGCGGACGTGGACTGGGCGGCTCTGGAGGACGCCTACGACACGGCCGACCAGACGCCGTTGTTCATCGAGGCGCTCACGAGCGACAACGACGGCGACAAGAACTTCGGCGTGTACGGCCTGTACTCGGCCACCACGCACCAGGGTTCGGTCTACACGGCGTCCGAGGCCGCGATCCCGTTCCTGGCCGAGCTCGTCCGCCAGGACAACGGTCTGGCGTTGATGTTCCTGGCCCGCATCGCCGTCGGCGAGACGCACTTCGTGGCGCGGCCCGACGACGTGGCCAAGGCGACGACCCCGTACGCGGGCCGGGTCGCGGAGTTCGCCGGGGACGTCGAGGCGATGTGGACCCGCACCGGCGACGACGAGGCGTTGCGGCTGCTCGTGCTGCTGGGCAGGGAACCCGAGAAGCTGCCCGCCCTCACCCCGGACGCCTCTGCCGGCCTGTGCCTCGCCCACGCCTTCCTCGCGGCGCGGGACAACGGCGTCACCCCCGGCGGTGCGAGGAGGACCGACGCCAGGACGGACCACCTCGCCGCGGCGCGGGACCTGATGGCGACCAGCCCGTCGTTGTTCGTGCGGGGTGCCGCCGCGGCCTGCCTGGTCTACTCAGGTTTCGCCGACGACGACTCGCGGGCGCTGCTGCACCACCTCGCGCAGGGCGAGTACCCGGTCCACGACGTGTGGGCGGGTGACCTGGCCGACCTGGCCGCCGCGGCGTGGACCTTCGGCACGGACGACGACGCTCTGCTCACCGCGCCGGGAGACAGCCGGCCGAACCTGCACTCCCGGCTGCTCGAACGGATCGCGCGGCAGTTCCGCTCCAGTGGCGAGCACTACCGGCCGTTGTCGCCGGAGGAGCTCACCGCGGAGCAGCGCACGACCCTGGAGACCGCGCTGCGCGCCAGTCCGCAGACGATCACCGGCGTGGACGTGGACTACCTGTGGGTCGACGTCCCGGGCACGGTCGCCGCGGCCGAACGGCTGCTCGGCACCGCGACCGGGGAGCTGAGCCGGCGCACGTCCCGCGGCCCGCTGTGGTTCGTGCTGGAGGACGACCTGCTCGCGCGGGGCGACCGGGAGACCGCGCTCGCGGCGCTGGCCGAGGTGGACGCGTGGGCCGCGCTCGGCGAGGTGTTCACCGCCCGGCGCCCGGAAGACACGGAGGAGACGACCAGTCTGACCGTGCGCCACTTCCGCGGCGACCGCGAGGACGCCGTCACCCTCGTGCTGTGCTCGACGTTCGCCGACGCGCTCGGCTCGTCCCGCGCGCGGGCGGAGGCGTTCCTGGACGGGTGGCTGCCGAAGGTGTCCGAAGTGGACGGGTACGACCTGGCGTTCGCGGTGCCCGGTCAGCGCATCGGCACGGCACTGGTGGCGCTGGCCCGCTCCGGCGGGCTGCCGGCGCGCTTCCACCCGATGGTCAAGCCCTACCACCGGTTCCCGGAGTACTCGACGGTTCCGCTGGAGCTGCTGCGCGAACTGGCGGAGGCGCTGCCGGCGGACGTCCGCGCCGCCCGCCTCGCCGAGTGGGACGACGACTGACGCACGCGCCTCCCCCGAGGGAGGGAGGTCGCGTTCCTCGTCGTGGCCCATAATCCGGCCGGTGGACAAGCCCGCCCCGCACGACGAGAACACCAAGCTGCGCCGGCAGTCCGTGCTGATCGCGCTGGGATGCGTGATCGGCGACGGCGTGCCGTTCCTGCTGCACGCCGCGCACTCCTCGTCCCACCCGGCGGTCTGGGCCGCGGGTGCCGCCATCCTCGCCGTCGACCTGGCCCTCGCGCTGCCCGCCCGCACCGCCGGTCCCGTCGCGGTCGCGCACGGGCTCGTGCGGGTCGCCGTCGCCGTGCTGCTGGTCGTGGTGGCCGGTCAGCCCGACGACGGCATCGGCAACGCCACCGGCCTCGCCATCTCGGCCTACCGGGCCGGTGCCTGGATCGAGGGCGCACGGGCGTGGGTCGCGCTCGCCGCGCTCATCGCGGGCATGGCCGTCGCCATGGGTCTCCAGGGCCTCACGACGTCCACGCCGAACATCCTGGCGACGCTGACCAACACGATCCTGCCGTGGTTGCTCGGCCGGCACACGACGGGACGCAGCGGGTACATCCAGGAGATCCGCCGCAGGGCGGACGAACAGCAACAGGCCGTGGCCCGCGCGTGGGCCGTCGCGGCGGAGGACGAGCGGGGCGCGATCGCCAGGGACCTGCACGACACCATCTCGCACCACGTGAGCGCGGTCGGGGTGCACGCGGCCGCGGCCAGGCTGTCGCTCGGGGCCGGCCGGGAGACGACGCGGGCCACCGGGTCGCTCCAGCAGGTCGAGTCGTCGAGCCGGGCCGCGCAGGCGGACCTGCGGCGGATGCTGGACCTGTTGCACGGCAACGACTCCGACGGCATCCGCCAGCAGAGCCTCGGTGCCCTCGACGGACTTGTCCAGTACAGCAGGACCGCGGGTCTGACCGTCCACCTGGAACACCACGACCTGTACCCGGACTTGCTGCCCGACTCCCTCAACCTGGCGGCCTACCGGATCGTCCAGGAGATCCTGACCAACGCGCTGCGCCACGGCGACGGCGTTCTGCACCTCACCCTCACCCAGACCCCGGACGAGCTCGTCCTGTCCAGCCACAACTCCTTCACCGGCTCGCCCGACCGGTCGCGCGGCACGGGGCGGGGGCTGGACGGCATCCGGCACCGGGTCGCGCTGTTCGGCGGGTCGCTGGCGCACGGGACCGGCGAGCCGGGCGTGTGGCGCACCAGCCTGACCCTTCCCGTCCAGGAGGCACCGTGAAGACCCGTGTCCTGCTCGCCGACGACCACGAGTTCTTCCGGTCCGGCTTCCGCAGCGCGCTGGAGACCCAGCCCGACCTCGAGTGCGTCGCGGACGTGGGCGACGGGAGGGCGGCCGTGGCCGAGATCGAACGGCTGCGCCCGGACGTCGCCGTCCTCGACATCCGGATGCCGAAGATGGACGGGCTGGAGGCCGCCGAGACCGTGTTGTCCCGTGCCGGCAACGAGGTCAAGGTCGTGCTCCTCACGACCTACGACGACGACAGCTACATCTACCGGGTGCTGCGGGCGGGAGCGAGCGGCTTCTGCCTCAAGAGCATGCCCACCGAGGAGCTGTTCGGCGCCATCCGCGTCGCCGCCCGCGGGGACGCGCTGATCGACCCGGCGGTGACGCGGCGGCTCGTGACCCGGTTCGCCACCGGGCTGGCACCGCGACCGGCCCGCGCGGCCGAGGGCCTGGACCGGCTGACCGCCCGCGAGCGGGAGATCCTGCTCGAACTGGCGCGCGGGTTCTCCAACGCCGAGATCGCGGCCCGCCTGTTCGTCGGCGAGCAGACCGTCAAGACGCACGTCTCCAACGTCCTGGCGAAGCTCTACCTCCGCGACCGGATCCAGGCCGTGATCTACGCCCACGAGAACGACCTGCTCTGACGATCCTGGCGCACCGCGGGAGGTCCGTGATCCCCCGCGTGAGGGAGAAGGGATTCACCGCCGCGGGTGAGCCTTCCGCCCGTTCCACGCCCTTACGTTCTGGTCCTTCAACAAATGCTTTGGACGAAGGACTTGACCATGACGCACACCCACTCGCGGGTGTCCCGGCGAAGCCTGTTCCGCGGCGCTCGCCTGGGCGCCGTGGCCCTCACCCCGCTGGTCGCCGGCTGCGACGACGTGCCGTCGGACACCGCACCGGGTCCGGCCGGGGGCGGTCTGCTCGACGAGCTGCCGGACATCGGCGCGTTCCCCACCGTGGACGAGATGAAGGCGTTCGGCGCCCGCATGACGCGCGACCACTCCGACCGCGCCACGCTCACCGAGATCGGCCGTTCCCGCGCCGGCGATCCCATGCACATGCTGCGGGTGCGCGCCGAGAGCCCCCGTGGCCGGGCGCTGGTCATCGGCCAGCCGCACCCCAACGAGCCGATCGGCATGGCCACCGTCGTCGCGCTCGCCGACGGGCTGCTGACCGACCCCGCCGCGCTCGACGCCACCGGGGTCGACTGGTACTTCGTGCTGTGCGCGGACCCGGACGCCACCCGCCTGAACGAGGGCTGGTTCCGCGGACCGCGGACCCGCGAGCAGTATGCGCGCCACTTCTTCCGGCCGGGCGGCGACCAGCAGGTCGAATGGACTTTCCCGTTCCGGGCCGACGATTTCGTGGTCGACGCGCCGATGCCGGAGACCAGGGCGTTGATGGCCGCCATCGACCAGGTGAGACCGACCGTGATGGCGTCGCTGCACAACAGCGAAACCGGCGGCGCCTACTACTACGCGAACGCGGGCGAGGTGCCGTTGTACCCCGTCCTCACCGGACTGTGCGACGCGCACGGCATCCCGCTGCACCGGGGCGAGCCGGAGATCCCGATCGCCGCGGAGCTGAGCCCCGCCGTCTACACGCTGCCGACCGCCCGGATGATCTACGACGCCGTCAAGGCCGCCGGGGGCGACCCGGCGCAGGTCGTGACCGGCGGGAACAGCCTCGACCACGCGAGCGCCCACGGCAGGGTGCTGGGCCTGGCGATCGAACTGCCGTACTGGCGCGACAAGCGGGCCGGCGACACCACCACGGCCGGGACCAGCCGCCGGGACGCGCTGCTGCGCGCGCTCGACCTCAGAACCGAAGCGGCACAGCGGTTGCTGTCGTTGCGTGCGGCGGCGGAACCGCTGGCGGCGAGCCCGTTCCGCGACGCGCTCGACTCGTTCCTCACGCCGATGTCGCCGGAAGCGCTGGCGGCCGAACGGCAGGAGATCGAGGCCGGCCAGGAGTACCGGCGGCCGGCGACCGCGGCGGAGGAGTTCAGCGCGGTGGCCGACGCCCACTCGTTGCGGCTCCGGCTGGGCGGCATGCTGCTGCGTGCGATGCCGTCCGGTGCCGCACCCCGCGCCGAGGCCGACGAGTTGCTGAAGCGGTGGTGCGCCGAGGCGGACGCGCACAGCCCGGCCGACCCGATCCCGATCCGCGACCTGGTCGCCGTGCAGGGCAAGGCCGTTCTGGCGGCCGTCGCGCATTCGGTGCGCTGACGGCGGTCGCCTCAGCGGCGCAGGCCGTTGATCAGCAGCCGCACGAGGTGGCGCACGTCGTAGCGGAACCCCTCGCCCACCTTGGCGCCGGCGCAGATGCTGCCGACGGCGCGCATGAGCTCGAACGCGTCCTGGCCCTCGACGATCTCGCCGGCCTTCGCGGCCTCGTCCAGCAGGCGCGTGCACACGGGCCCGAGGTGTTCGAGGAAGTAGTCGTGCAGCGGGTCGTAGCAGGCGTCGCTGGACTGGAGCACGGACGCGAGGCCCTGCTTGGTGACCACGAAGTCGACGAACCGGTCGATCCACCTCGTCAGCGCCCGGTGCGGACTGGGCTCCTCCGCGAGCAGCGCGGGCCCGGCCGCGGACAACGACTCCACCTGCGACCGGTAGACGGCCAGGATCAGGTCCGCGCGCGTCGGGTAGTGGCGGTAGATGGTCGCGGTGCCGACTCCGGCGCGGCCGGCGATCTCCCGGATCGGCGCCTCGACACCGGAGGTGACGAACACGGCGGCCGCCGCTTCGAGGACGCTCCCGGCGTTGCGCCGCGCGTCGGCCCGCCGGGGCTGCGCCGCCGCACCGGGAGAGTCGCTCATCGGTCCATCCTATCGACCGGCTCCCGCCGGCGACGGTGCGCTCGCGGCGGCCAGCTCTCCCAGCTCTCCCAGGTCGAGCAGCATCGCGGCCAGCTCGCCGGGCACGATGACCATGCAGTCGTGCCCGGACACCAGCTCGCGGACGTCGGCGGGCTCGCCGTTGGGCTGCACGGCGGGCACGGGCCGGGGATCGATGCCCTCCGGCTTCGGCGTGCAGTGGATGTGGGTGCGCGGGATCGCGGCGAGGGCGGGGTGGTCCATCGCGACCGGTTCGTCCAGGCAGTGGACCGTCTGGTCGGACAGCATGGACCGCACCCAGGCGACGTCGGCGGGGTCGGTGACGCCGAACAGGCCGAAGGGCTCCGGCGGCGGGGGCACCCGCCAGCCGTCGCCGAGCATGCCGCGCGAGGCGGGCAGGACGTCGAACGCGCTTTCGCCGTGCTCGGGCACCATGGCGTCGAGGTAGACGAGCCGCGCGATCCGTTCGGGCACCTCGTTCGCCACCCCGGAGATCACCATGCCCGCGTAGCTGTGCCCGACGAGGACGACGTCGTGCAGGTCCTCCTCCACCAGCAGCCGCACGACGTCCGCGACGTGCGTCCGCAGACCCGTGTCCTCGCTCAGCAGGTGCCTGGTCTCGCCGTACCCGGTGAGGGTCGGGGCGAACACCGGCCGCCCGCTCGCCCCCAGCCGCGGCACGACCTTCGACCAGCACTGACCGCTGTGCCACGCCCCGTGCACCAGCACGTACGTCACCGGCATGATTCTTCTCCGCTCGAACCGGGTCCCTGCGCGGAACCCGAAGTGGGACACCGTCCCGGTTACAATATGGGACAGTGTCCCGCTTCGTCGAGCGGGGGGTGCGGAGGTCACCTCACGGTGATGTTGGAGTTGCCGCTGCTCTGGTAGCCCTCGGTCGCGAGGATCATGTAGTAGTTGAAGCTGCCCAGCCGCATGTTGGCCCGGCTCCACGCGTCGAAGTGGTTGCCGGTCGTGATGGCGCCGCCGGTGCGCCTCTGCTGCCGGACGCTCCAGAACTGCGGGAAGGTCTTGTTGTTGCCTTCCACGGACGGCGCGTTGTACCGCATTGTCTGGTAAATGTCGTACGTGCCGCCGTCAGTGGTCACCGTGCCTTTGTAGGTGCCGGTCGGCCGGTAGGTCCCCCAGTTGTCGACGATGTAGTACTCGACGAGCGGATTGGACGTCCACCCGTACAGCGTGAGGTACGCGTTGCCGGACGGGCTGAAACTGCCGGAATAGTTCACCGTGCGCCGCGAGCCGTTGCTCCAGCCCTTGCCGCCGACGAAGTTGCCGACATTCGTCCACGAGGTGGAGTAGTTGCCGCCGCCCGACAGGTTCATGCAGACCCGGCCACCGCCGTCGGTCCAGAAGGAGAAGTAGTACCCGCCGTCGTTGCCCGTCTGGCTCGAGCAGGTGGTGGCGGTGGTGCCCACGTCGGCGCCGGCGACACCGGGGGTCAGCGCCATCACGAGCGCGATGCAGGTGCCACGGAGGAATAGGGCGACACGTCCGCTCTTGCGGCTCCGCGGCCGGAAATCGTGTCTGATCATTGACAGCACTCCTCGCCATCGAGGTTCGATCGCGGCGGAACGTTTTTCGACGTTAGCAGCGCCGACGAGGCGCCGAAAGTCCGGCGGTGGGTTTCGAGAATGTTTCGAAACCTTTTCGAGCAAACCCGGACTTGCACGACAAGTCGAATTCGCGTTCGTCGTCCCGCTAAAAGTTCACAACCGGTCGAGCTCCCGCTGCACGCGCGCGGCCTCGTCGTCGCGTCCCTGGTCGCGGTACAGCTCCAGCGCCTCGGTCCACACCGCACGGGCCTCGTCGAGCCGTCCGAGGGCGACGAGCGGCTGGGCCGACCGTTCGAGGGTGCCCGCGACCTGGAAGACGGCGCCGAGGTCGCGGAGCAGGGCGAGGGACCGCCGGTAGTGGCCGACGGCCTCGGCGTGCAGGCCGCTGTGGTGGTCGATGTGGGCCAGGGTGTCCCAGGTCGCCGCCTCGCCGTCGGGGTCGTGGTGCAGCCGGTAGAGCTTGAGCGCGGTGTGGCAGTGGTCGCGGGCCTGGTCGTGGTCGCCGAGCCGGGCGATGTACCAGCTCGCCGAGTTGAGCATGTGGGCTTCCCAGGTGGGGTTGCCGACGACGCGGTACAGCTCCAGGGCGCGGTTGCTGTGCTCAAGCGCCCGTTCGTCGTCGTCCCGCAGCCCCCACGCCCAGGCGAGCATCCGGTGGGTGTGGGCCTGCGCGGCCGGGTCGTCCAGCCGCTCGACCAGGGCGAGGGCCCGGTTCAGGTGGCCGACCGCCTCGTCGTGCATCCCGAGTTCGGTGTAGGCGTTGCCGAGCTGCCGGTGGGCGAGCACGACGGTGCCGGGGTCGCCGAGCTGCTCGGCGGCGGCGAGGCCCGCCAGCCAGACGGCGAGCCGGTCACGGCGGTGCCCGCTGCGCAGCTGGTAGATGCCCAGGGTCCAGGCCAGCTGCCACACCGGCCGGTGCCAGTCGCGGGCGACGGCGGCCTGCTGGGCGGCCAGCAGGTTGTGGTGCTCGGTGTCGAACCAGGTCATGGCCGCGGCGAAGTCGGGCGGCGGCTGCGGGACGCAGCCGGCGGCGAGCGGGTCGAGGTCCAGGGGCTCGCGCTGGGAGTCCAGGAGCAGGTCGGCGGCGTGGGCGGTGTGCAGGTAGAAGCCGACGACGCGCAGCAGTGCCGTCTCCCGTTCGTCCTCGGTCAGTTCCCCGGCGACGTCGGTGGCGTAGCGGCGGATCAGGTCGTGCATCGAGTACCGGCCGTTCGCCGCCCGGTCGAGCAGCGAGGCGTCCCGCAGGTCGCGCAGCACCCTCCCCGCGCGGGCCGGGGGCAGCCCGGTGAGCGCGGCGACGGCCGGCGGGCCGATGTCCAGGCCGGGCGCGATGCCCAGCAGCCCGAACACCGCCCGCTGCTCGGTGGTCAGCGCGCGGTAGGACCACGACAGCACGGTCGGCAGTCCGGTGGCCGGGTCCTCCAGCGCGGCCATGCCCAGCTCGCGCAGGTCGGCGGCGAACTCGGCCAGCGGCACGCCGGGGTGCGTGTGGGCGCGGGCGGCGATGATGCCCAGCGCCAGCGGCAACCCGCCGCAGAACCCGATCAGCTCGGTCACCGCGTCCGGTTCGGCGGCCACGCGGTCCGGTCCGAGCCGGCGCACGAGCAGCGCGCGGGCCTGGTCGTCGTCCATCGTGCCGAGGGCCAGGTGGTGCGCGCTGTGCCGGGTGACCACGCCGGTCAGCGTCGTGCGGCTGGTGACCAGCACCGTGCACGAGCTCCCGCCGGGCAGCAGCGGCAGCACCTGCTCGGCGGTGGCGGCGTTGTCGAGCACGACCAGCATCCGCCGGCGTGCGACCAGGCTGCGGAACAACGCGGCCTGCGCGTGCGGGTCGAGCGGGATCCGGCCGGGCTCCGCGCCCAGCGCGTCGAGGAACCCCCGCACCGCCACCGCGGGGGACATCGGCGCGTCGGCGGGGCTGAACCCGTGCAGGTCGACGAACAGCTGCCCGTCCGGGAACCGGCCGAGCCGCTGGTGGGCCCAGTGCACGGCGAGCCAGGTCTTGCCGATGCCGCCCGCGCCGCCGATCGCGGAGATCACCATGGTCCGGTCGGGCCCTGCCTCGTCCAGCGTGGCGGTCAGCGCCGCCAGCTCGTCCTCACGTCCGGTGAAGTGCGCGGGCGCAGCGGGCAGCTGCCGTGGCACGACCTCCTGTTCCGCGGCCTTGACGACCGGTGACAGGGCCGTGTCCGCGGCCAGGATCCGCTGGTGCAGCTCTCGCAGCTGCGGGCCGGGATCGGTGCCGAGCTCCTCGACCAGCCTCTCCCGCAGGGTCCGGTAGTGCCGCAGCGCGTCGGCCGTGCGCCCGCCGCGGTGCAGCGCGAGCAGGTACTGCCCGGCCGTCCGCTCGTCCAGCGGGAACCGCGCGGCACGGGCCGACAGCTCCGCCACCAGCTCCTCGCCGTGCCCGACGTGCAGCCGGGCGTCGACCAGGTCGTGGTCGGCGGCGAGCAGCTCCTGCCGCAGCTCCTCGCGTTCCGCCTCCGCCCAGTCGCCGGTCAGACCGGTCAGCGGGTCCCCGCGCCGCAACGCCACCGCCTCGGTCAGCAACTCCACCACGCGCGCGTCGCCCGCACCGCGCGCACGGGCCCGCAGGTCGCGGAACCGGTGCAGGTCCACCACGCGCTCACAGCGGTCCACGACCAGCGCGTACCCCCCGGACCGCAGCACGATCTCCAGCCCGTCCGCCCCGGCCAGCGCCCGCCGCAACCGCGAGATGTGGCTCTGCAACGTCGCCCGCCCGCGCCGCGGCGTGTCCGCGCCCCACACCCGCGCCACCAGCTGGTCGGCCGGCACCACCCGTCCCGCGTCCACGACCAGCGCCGCCAGCACGCACCGCTGCCGGGCGGGCCCCAGGTCCACCGCCCGCCCGTCCACGCGCGCGACGACCTCGCCCAGCACACCCAACTCGACCCCCACAGCCACTCCCCCCGGATGCGCTCCGCCACGGCGGGGCGGAGACGACCGCGCCAGAAATAGCGGTTCGACCAGCGCATTGCAGAAACCTTGCAAGAGGTTCACACGAACGGCGGTGCACCTTGGGCGGCAGCGGGGCCCGGGAACACCAGGGGAAGGGCCGCCGCGGGAACAACGATCACCACATGAGGGGACCTCGATGAAGCTCACCAGGAAGACGGCGGCCGCCACCGCGATCGCCGCGGGGGCGCTCGCACTCACCGGCCTCACCACGGGCACGGCCTCCGCGGCCGAGGACGGCGGGATCACCGTCATGGGCAACGCCCCGTCGTGCGTGCGCGTGTGGGTGAACAGAGGCACCGTCACCCAGACGGGCCACGCGAAGAACGAGTGCGGCTACCGGCTCAACCTCAAGATCATCTGGGCCTGGGGCGCCGACGGCGCCTGCTTCTCCGTGGACAACGGGGGCGAGATCACGAGCAAGGTCGCGATCGAGCCGCGCGTGTTCGACGGCGCCAGCACCTGCTGACAGGCCGTCGGCGGTGTCCGGCCCTCTCTGGGGGAGGGCCGGGCACCGCCCGGTCAGGCCGCGACGACCGCCACCCCGGTCCGCCCGCCGTCCACGTCCAGCACGATGCCGTGCACGAACTCGGCGTCGTCCGAAGCCAGGTACACAGCGGCGGCGGCGATCGCCTCCGGCCGCCCGGACCGGCCCGCGGGCGTCCCCTTCATCATCACGTCCGCCGCGGCACGGGTGGCGGGGTCCCAGTCCGCCGACGCGATGACGCCCGGCGAGATCGCGTTCACCCGGATGCCCTGCGGACCGAACTCCGAGGCCCACGCGCGGGTGAGCGTCTCCATGGCGCCCTTGCTGGCGCTGTAGATCGCGCCGCTGGGCACGCCGAGCCTGCTGATCCACGAGCCGAGGTTGACGACGACGCCACCGCCGGCGCCGATCATCCCGGGCAGGAGGGCCTGGGTGAGGAAGAACGGCGCCTTCACGTTGACGCCGAACACGCGGTCGACCATCTCGTCGTCGGCCGTCGGGGTGGAGGAGGCCGGGTAGACGCCGGCGTTGTTGACGAGGACGTCGACGCGTCCGCCCAGCAGCGCGGTGGCCTCCGCCGCCAGCGCACGGCTCGCGGCCGACGAGCCGTCCAGGTCGGCGCGGGCGAAGTCGGCCTTGCCGCCGGCCGAACGGATCGCATCGACGACGGCGGCGCCTTTGGTCTCGTCGCGGCCGGAGACGACGACGTGCGCTCCCTCCGCGGCGAGCGCGACCGCGGTAGCGCGGCCGATGTTGCTGGTGGAACCGGTGACGAGGGCTGTCCTGCCCTGGAGTCGTGATGTCATGCAGCCGAAGCTAGGAGCGCAATTTTGGACCTGCAAGTCCAGAAGTGCGGAGGTGGTCGAGGAGCGTGTCGAGGACGGCCTCCAGGTACGTGACGCTGCCCGTGGACCTGAGCACCTGCACGCCGCCCTGGATGCCCGCGATCAGCGCCGCGGACAGCCGCGCGGGGTCGACCGAGGCGCCGACCTGCCCCGAGTCCTGCATCGCGACGATCCCCCGGTGCAGCTCCGACTCCCACTGGCTCAGCAACGTGCTGATGACCTCCTGCGCGCCCGGCGTGCTGCCCAGCTCCCCCATCAGCACTCCGAGCGGGCACGACCGGCCCTGCGCGCGGTAGCGGGCGACGACCGAGTCGCGCCAGCGGTCCCAGGCGGCCCACGACGTCAGCGCGCTCAGGTGGGGTTGCTGGTCGTCGAGCACGCGGCCGGCCTCGAACTGCGCGACAGCGAGGAAGAGCCCCTCCTTGCCGTCCGGGAAGTAGTGGAAGATCTGGCCCTTGCTGGTGCCGGTGATCGCGCGGATGTCGTCGAGAGTCACGCCCACCGCGTCGTCGCCGCGCAGGTGGGCCGCCGCGCCCTCGATGATGCGCTGCCGGGTCGCGCGGCCCTTCGCCGTTAGCTTCACGACCACCACGATAAGTTTTCTGGACTGGCAGGTCCACTGTGGTTGACTGCGACCATGCTTCCCTGGGACAGCCCTCTCGCCGGTCGGCTCGACCGGCGCACGATCACGTCCGAGCTGCTGCGCGGCAACCCGCTCGGTGATCCGCACGAGCGGCCGGTGTGGGTGTACGTGCCGCCGGGCTACGACGAGAGCGGCGAGCGGTACCCGACGGTGTACGTGATCCAGGGCTTCACCGGGCACGTCGGCATGTGGGCGAACCGCTCGGCGTTCCGCCAGCCGTACGTCGAGACGGCCGACGCGGTGTTCGCGAACGGCGCGCCTCCGTGCGTCGTGGTGTTCGTCGACGCGTGGACGTCGTACGGCGGCTCGCAGTTCGTCGACTCCCCCGGCACCGGCCGCTACCACTCGTACCTGTGCGACGAGGTCGTGCCGTGGGTCGACGCGCACTACCGCACGATCCCGGACCGCGAGTCGCGGGCGATCCAGGGCAAGTCGTCGGGCGGGTTCGGGGCGATGATCACGCCGATGCTGCGGCCCGACCTGTTCGGCGCGCTGGCCACGCACGCGGGCGACGCGCTGTACGAGCTCTGCTACCTCGCCGACTTCGGCACGGCCGCGCGGGCGTTGCGCGGCTACGACCACGACATCCGCAAGTGGTGGGACGACTTCCGCGGCCGCACCGCCTTCACCAAGCCGGAGGACGGGCCGTTGCTCAGCGTCTACGGCGTGGCGGCGTGCTTCTCCGCACGGGAGGACGGCACGCCGGAACTGCCGTTCGACCCCGTGACGGGCGCGCCGCTGCCCGAGGTGTGGCAGCGCTGGCTCGACTGGGACCCGGTGCGGATGGTTCCCGCACACGCCGAGGCGATCCGGTCGCTGCGCGCGGTGTGGATCGACGCGGGCCGCAGCGACGAGTACTACCTCGACCTCGGCGCGGAGGCGTTCCGGGCGAAGATCGCGGAGGCCGGGATCCCCGGCGAGCGCGTGCGCTTCGAGCTGATCGACGCCGGCCACGGGGGCATCGACTACCGTTACCCGCTCTCACTGGGGTGGTTGGCGGAGAAGGTGGCACGGTGATCCAGGACGTGGCGTTGCGGCCGGTGGAGGAGTCCGACTTCGACGTGTTGTTCGAGTTCATGCGCGACCCGGAGTCGGTGCGCATGGCGGCTTTCACGGCCGAGGACCCCGACGACAGGGCGGCGTTCGACGCCCACCTGCGCCGGAACCTCGCGCGGGAGGACACCACGAACCGCGTGATCGTCGGCGACGGCCGGGTCGTGGGCAGCATCGCGAGCTTCGTGGTCGAGGGCGACACCGAGGTCACCTACTGGGTCGACCGCGCCGTCTGGGGTCAGGGCGTGGCCGGCCGGGCGCTCGCGCTGCTGCTGGAGGAGGTCGCGGTCAGGCCGGTGTACGGCCGCGCCGCCAGCGACAACGCGGGCTCGATCCGGGTGCTCGCGAAGGCGGGCTTCGAGGTCGTCGGCACGGACGTCGGTCACGCGTCGGCACGGGGCGTCGAGATCGAGGAGACGATCCTCAAGCTCGGCTGAACTTCTCCGTGCCGAGCACGCCGAGCAGCTGGATCTTCTCGAACGCCTCGCTGCGCGGTGGCGCGGTCAGCACGAGCAACGCCTGCGACTGGTCCTCCGTGAACAGCGCCTGGCAGTCCACCTCGATCTCGCCGAGCTGGGGGTGCACGAGCACCTTGTGGTCCTCGAACCGCTTCGCGACCTCGTGCCGTTCCCACAGCTCGGCGAACTCGGCGCTCTCCTTCCGCAGCACGCGCACGAGCTCGCCGGCCCGTGACCGCGGGCCCATCGAGGCGTAGGCGGCGCGCAGGTTCGCGACCTGCGCGCGGGACTGGTGGTCGCGGTCCTGCTCGCGGTAGACGAGGCGCTCGTCGGGGTCGGTGAACCAGCGGTAGATGCCGCTGCGGGCGAGACCGGTGAACCCGGACGAGTCGCCGTAGAGGGCCTCGGCGAACCGGTTCTGCACCAGCACCTCGCTGAGGTTGGACAGGATCAGCGCGGGCGTGTCGTCGAGGCGGTCCAGCACCCGTTGCAACGCGGGCGCGACGTGCGTGCTCGTCACCCGCGTGGACGGGGCGTTGCGGCCGGAGACGTGGAACAGGTAGTCGCGCTCGTCGTCGGTGAGGCGCAACGCCCGTGCCAGCGCCGCCAGCATCTGCTCGCTGGGCTGCGGGCCGCGTTGCTGTTCGAGGCGCGTGTAGTAGTCCGCGGACATCGCCGCGAGCGCCGCGACCTCCTCGCGCCGCAGCCCCGGCGCACGCCTGCGCGCACCCACGGGCAGACCGACGTCCTCCGGCCTCAGTTCCTCACGGCGGCGGCGCAGGAACGCCGCGAGCTCCACTCTGTCCACCACTCCAGTATGGGCACCGGCGCGTGCTCAACCAGGGACCGCCGATCCCCCGATAAGGCCTCTCTGGTGCGGCCCGTGCCGGAGAGCCCAGGATCGGTGCATGGACATCACCGGAAACACCGTCTTCATCCCCGGCGCCACCAGCGGCATCGGCCTGGCGCTCGCCCTCGCCCTGCGGGAGCGCGGCAACACCGTGGTCGTCGGCGGCCGGCGCACCGAGCTGCTCGAGAAGATCGCGGCCGAGCACCCCGGCGTGGAGACCGTCCGCATCGACACCGCCGACGCCGCGAGCGTCCAGGAGGCCGCGAAGGACGTCCTCTCCCGCTTCCCGGCGCTGAACGTGGTGATCACGATGGCGGGCATCATGCGGGCGGAGGACTGGCACAAGCCCGAGACGTTCCTCGCGTCGGCGGAGCAGACGATCACGACCAACGTCCTCGGCCCGATCCACCTGATCGCCGCGTTCGTCGAGCACCTGCAGACCCGCCCGGACGCCACGATCATGACCGTCTCGTCCGGCCTGGCCTTCGCGCCGCTGCAGATCACGCCCAGCTACAACGCCTCCAAGGCGGCGATCCACATGCTCAGCGAGTCGCTTCGCCTGCAGCTGGCCGACACCTCGGTGAAGGTCGTCGAGCTGGAGCCGCCGTCGGTGCAGACCGACCTGCTGCCCGGCCAGGCCGAGAACGAGCACGCCGTGCCGCTCGACGAGTACATCGCCGAGGTCATGAGCATCATCGAGACCCAGCCGGACGCGCGGGAGATCCAGGTCGAGCGCGTGAAGTTCCTGCGCTACGCCGAGGCGCGCGGCGACTACGACCAGGTCGTCGCGACGCTCAACCAGACCGACCCGCACGGGAAGTGACGCTGCGGTCGTGAACGGGCCGGGACCCCGGCCCGTTCACCTGCAAGACAGCGCATCTGCCGGGCGGCCATCCGGTCGGTCACCGCCCCAACACGGCCCCCCGAGGGGCCGACTCACTGGCACCCTGGGTGACATGGAGATCGGCTGCCGATTACCTCCCGCCCCCACCGACGTGTTCGCGCACGTCGTGTCTCCGTGGGTGGACGCGGCGACAGCCCGTCTGCACACCGCGCTCGCCGCACTGCCCACCTCCGCGGTCGATCCGTCCGCGCTCGTCGACTCGTGCGCCAGACGTCTGACCTCCCGCCTCACCCGGCTCGCCGCGCCGGTTCTCGTGCACGAGCTGTCGCAGGCGACCGGGCTGCGGGGCGAGGACGAGCGCGAGCGGTTCGCGAGCTTCTTGGCACGCAAGCACTTCGGGCCCTATCCCGTGCTGGTCCGGGAACTGGACTCCGAACGCGACACCACGGTCGAGGTGGTCGTCGAGATCGCCACCCGGTACGCCGCCGGCCAGGACCGCCTGTGCGAGACGGTGCTGGACGCCAAGTCCGCGCTGGTCGACGTCGAACCGAGCGGCGACCGCCACCAGGGTGGCCGCGCCACCACGATCCTGTGGCTGGCCGACGGCCAGCGCGTGGTCTACAAACCGCGCGGCGTCGACGCGCACCTGGCGCTGGGACGCGTGGTCGAGCTGGTGAACGACCTGGTGGGTCTCGACCTCGCGACGCTGACCGTGCTGCCGGCGGACGACCACGGCTGGACCGAGTTCGTGGAACCCGCTCCCCTGCCCACCGCCGACGCGGGCCCGTACTTCCGGCGCCTCGGCGGCCTGCTCGCGGTGCTGCACCTGGTGCGCGCCACGGGCATGCACCACGAGAACCTGATCACGCGCGCCGACCAGCCGTTGCTCGTCGACGTGGAAACTCTTTTCCGGGCGATGCTTCCCGGCACGCGGACCGATCCTGCCGCCCTCGCGCTCGACCGCTCGGTGGCCCGCACCGGCATCCTGCCCGCGCTCGCCGGACGGCACGGCCTCGTCGACATCTCCGCCGTCGGCGGCGACGCGGGCCAGCGAACCTCGGGCACCACAACGGAATGGCTCGACGCGGGCACCGACGGCATGCGCGCGGTGCTCCGGCCGGAGGTCGTCACCGGCGCCGCCAACCGCCCGACGTGGCGGGGTGAGCCCGTCGAGGCCGCCGACCACACGGGGGCGGTGCTGACCGGTTTCCGCCAGACCTACTACGCGATCTCCTTCCACCGCCACGAGTTCGCCCACGTCCTGGCCACGTGCGGCTCGCTGCCGGTGCGGGTCGTGCCACGTCCGGCGGCCCGGTACGCCCAGCTGCTCGCCGCCGCCCGCCGGCCCGCGATGATGCGCGACGCGGACGTGAGGTCGCAGGCGCTGCGCCGCGCCTGCGCCACGGGTTCCCCGCCCGGCCTGGCCGAGGCGGAGGCCGCCCAGCTCGACGCGGGCGACATCCCGCTGTTCACCGCCCGTGCCGGTGGCCGCGACCTGGAGTCGGCGGCGGCGACGTTCCCCGGTGTGCTGCCCACCTGTGGCCTGGAGGAGGCGCTGACGTGCCTCGCCTCGTTCGACGAGTCCGACCGCGCCGAGCAGGAGTGGGTGATCGCCGCGTCGCTGGCCACCCGCCGGACCGCGGCGGTCGGCGCCCACCAGGTCCAGCACGCGGCGGCGACGGACGACGTGCTGTCCGCGGCCTGCGCGATCGCCGACCAGATCATCGCCTCCGGCTGCGGCACCGGCCGGGTCAACTGGATCGGCCTGGAACCCGCCGCCGGCGACCGGTGGCTGGTGCTGCCGATGGGCGCGGGCCTGGCGCACGGCTACACGGGGGTGGCGCTGTTCCTGGCCCAGCTGGGCCGCATCAGCGGCGACCGCCGCTACACCGACGTCGCCCGCCGGGCCCTCGTCGCCGTTCCCGAGTTCCTGGCCGCGGTGCACGACAACGACGACCTGATCGCCGAAGTGGGCTCCGGCGGCGTCACGGGGTTCGCGGGCATCGGGTACGCGCTGGCCAGAACCGCCGGGCTGCTCGGCGACGAGGAGATCGCCCGCTGGGCGCGCACGACCGTCCGCCTGGCCGACCTGGCCGCGGAGGTGGCGCAGCCGGAACACGGCCTGGCGACGGCGATGCGCGCCCTCGACGCGGAGGTCGGCAGCTCCTACGCGCGTGAGCTGGCCGAGCACTTCCCGGACGGGCCCACCGGCCCCGTGCAGTGGTGCCGGCACGGCGCCTCCGCCTGGACGGACGAGGACCTGTCGCTGTGCCACGGCAAACTCGGCCACGCCGACGTGTCTGCCGGCGGCTGGTCCGCCACGGCCCGCCACCGCCGCACGACCGAGGTGCTGGCCGAGCTGCGCCACGGCGGGCCGCAGTGCGTCACGCCCGACAACGTGCCGACGCCCGGCCTGCTCACCGGGCTGGCGGGCGTGGGGTTCGGCCTGCTGCGCCTGGGGTTCCCGGACCTGACGCCGTCGGTCCTGCGTTTCGACCCGGCGAGCTGAACCCTGTCGCGTACCGTGCGCGGGTGGAGATCACTGACGACCGCGGGTTCCCCGCCGCGCTGGCTGCCCTGAGCGGCATCACGTTCCCGTGGCAGTACGACGAGGAGGCCGACGAGGCCTCCGCCGGCAACATGGACTACGAGCCCTACCAGGAGTTCGACTCCGCGGAGGAGACGACCGACTGGATCCGGTCGTGGACCGGCAACTCCGAGCTCGACGGCGACGCGTTCCGCGTGTTCGGGCAGGACGGCACGGGCGGGCTGGCCGCGTTGTGGCTGGTGCGCGAAGGTCCGCTGACCGCGCAGCCCGTCGTGTTCTTCGGGTCGGAGGGCGAGGTCGGGCCGGTCGCGACGAGCCTCGGCGAGTTCCTCTGGCTGCTGGCGGGCGGCGTTGGGCCGATGGAGGCCGTGGAGTTCGGCACGGACAGCGGGGTGCCGAACGAGGAGCTGCGGGCCGTCGCGGAGAAGCACTCCGGCATCGACCCGCGCACGCCCGCCGAGGTGCTCGCGGCGGCGAAGGCCGAGTTCCCCGACTTCGCCGAGACCGTGCAGTCCTGGTGCCGCTGAGGTCGTGAGGGGAACCGGTCATCGTGCCGGTTCCCCCATGGTCTACACCACTTTGCGGATGCGGTTCACGCTCGGCGGAACCTGTTGTGCCGCAAGGCGAACAGGAACCGTCCTGCGGAGGCCTGCCCCATGAGAAAGCTCCTCGCAGTCGTGCTCCTGGCTCGACGAGAAGGTCGGGCAGATGACGCAGGCCGAGCGCACCGGATCGGCCGCGCCACGACGGAGGAGGTGTCGGGCACCGGCTCTGCCTCGTGGCTGCCGGCGGCAGCGGGGGTGACTTGGCGAACGTGAACTGGTTCCAGTTCGCGCGTTAGACCGTGACAGACGATGGGGCGCTCACCTGGAACCAGTCCCCCTGGGATCGTCAAGGAGACCAGCCGATCCCGTAGCCGAACCCCGGCCTGAGAGCGGTGAAGCCGGCCGTGACCTCGTCGGCACCGTTGAGTTCCAGCAGGTTCTCGCCCGGTGAGATCGGGTCCGACAACACGCGGTGGTGGGCCCCGTCGATCTTCCACAGCGCCGAAGGCGGCCGTGAGCGCTCGAAGCGGACGGTGACGACGAGCGAGGAGCAGGTGACAACGGGCACGACCGCGTAGTACGAACGGATCGGCAGACCGTCCACCACGCGGAACTCCATGGTGAACGTCAGTTCCTCACCCCGCGACAAGGGCGAGGGAAGGTCGAGAAGATAGCGGAAGTGGCCTGCGCTGTCGTGGTGCTCGGATCCCATCCGCGCGCCGTGCATGACCTCCGCGGACAGTTTTCTGTCCTGGGTCGGCGTGCCCGGTTCGCACGGCAGGCTGAACCTGGCGCTGACCCTGCTCAGTCCGTCGACCGTCGCCACGATGGTGCGCTGCTCGATCACCAGCGGTACCTCGCCGTCGAGCCGGACGAGCACCTTGCCGCGTTCGACGGCCCAGCCGTGGTCGTGGTCATCGGCGTCCGCTGACGTCACCGCGAGGTGCGCCAGGTGGTCCAGCGCGTCGTTCATCCTGCGTCGCATCGTGCGCGACGACACGGGTTCGGCGGCGGCGAGGTACTCGGTGCGCAGCTTCAGGCTTGGAAACCGACACCTGGGGTCTATCGCGAGGGCCACGCGCACCGCTTGCAGCTGGTCCTCGATCAGGCCTTGCGGGACCAGCTTGTCGATCGCGCGAGCCACCTGGAGGCGCACGTCGTAGTCCGAGGCGTTGCGGGGAACGTTCGCCCACCCCGCGACCGCGCTTCCTATCAACGAGTGCAGTTTCTTGCGGTATAAGCCACGTCCTCGGCACAGGGCACCGAGCTCGTCACGCAGCCTCTGTTCCGGCCCGGTCATGGCACGTCACCTCGTTCCGGCTGTCGATGGGACAGAACTCGGCCACGTTCTGGCCACTCGTCCTTTCCTGGCCAGGAGAGCATTTGCCATCCCCCTGAACAGACCACAGGTGTCAAGGAGATCCGAGTGCTCCCGCGGGACGACTCCACCCTCTTCACCCTCGCTCGGCAAGGCCTGCTCGCCGCCAGGTTCGCTGTAGCCGACACCGCGGAACGGCGTGCGCTGCTGCGCGAGCTGTACGCGGTCACCTGGCCGATCGTGTTCGGCAGAATCACTCGGCCGGCCGAGTCGAAGCGCGGCCACCACCGGTGCGCCAGAGGTTTCGACAAGCTCATGCCCGACTGCGCGGACAGGTTCCACGACGACGTCGCGGCGGTGATCGGCGAGATCGTCCGGCGCACCACCCGCCCGGTCGCCGACCTCGAAGCCTGGATCGCGGCCACTGCCAAGTCCGCGACCGTCGACGCGCACCGCCGGCGCCGAGGCGAGATCGGTGCGCTGCAACGACCGCGGCTCGCGGGATGGCTGCGCCAGGAGCTCGCCGGCGACGAGTGGCTCTGCCTGCTCGCTGTGCACGTGCTCGAGTGGGTGGGCGTGCCCACCACCGCCGGAGCAGGGCTGTGGCCCCTCGACAGCTGGGCGGAGCGACGTGCGGAAGCCACCTCCGACTGGCAGGGCAGCACTCCCGCGGTCGTCGCCCGGGAAGTGGAGGTCGTGCTCTCCGCGATGCGGAGCCGGCCGGCGTGGTCGGCACGTCACGTCGACAGGCCGATGGGTCACAAGCAGCCCGCCACCTTGAGCTGCCCTGATCCGTTGCCGCCGTTGGCCCTGGTCGATCAGCACCACACGACCGACTCCCGTCTCACTGCGGCTGCCCGGTCCGCCGTGCAGACGATCGCGCTGCGGCTTGAGCGGGGAGAAGCTCCCGACGTCGTGGTGCCGGACGTCGTCCGCGAGCTGTTCTGCGGCGGAGACGCGACCGACGGCGAAACCTCCGAATGGCTCGCCGGTCAGCTCCTCGACGACGCCGGTCTTCGCCGGGTGGTCACCTCCGTCCTGCGCGTCATCGACGGGTCCGACGATGACGTGCGGACCGGCTGACCGCCGCACGGCCCTGGCCAGTTCATCTCTGAGCAGCTCGAACAACAGCCTGCGCTCGGCCGCGGTGAGCATGCGCTGGGTCATCTCGCACTCCTCTTGTCCCCGGTACGAGAGCTACTGACGGACCGCGCTCCACCGCACGCCTTCCGGGAAGATGAGGGCGGCCGGCTGACGGTCCAGGTCAGCCGGCCGTTCCTCAGGCCGTCACAGGCCCAGCAGAACGAGCATCCAGTGGCTCTCCACAGCACACCTCCTCCGGTCCGAGCACGAGCTCGGAGCTGGCAGGAGCCACCTCGTGCCCGACGGACGCCACCGCGACCGCCCCGGCCGCGACACCGAGGACGAATGCGAGGACGACAATCCGAATAATTGCCGAAATCGAACAGCAGACACCCACGACGACACACTCCTGACCACAGCCCAAAGCCGAATTGATTGCGAATGCGCCGACATTCCTGTTTCCGTGGCGCTCAATCAGAATGGCCGGGTCATGAGGAAAAGACCGCGCCCCGTGGCACACACGCTGTGTGCCGTTTGGCTCACATGGTGGTGAGGGAGCGCAGCACTTCCGGCCGGTGCACGACGATCCGCTTCCGGCCGGTGCTGATGACGCCGCGGGCCCGCAGAACGCTCAACGCGCGTGCGACGGCGCGACGCGAACCTCCGAGCTGGCGTGCGATGTCCTCCTGGGACAGGGGCGTCCGGATCTCGATGCCCTCGGAGGTGCTCACACCGCGTTCGGTGACCAGCTCGACGAGGTGGTGCGCGAGCCGTTTGCTGACGTCGAGCGCCGCTGCGCCGATCCGCGCCCGTTCGGCATCGCGCAGGCGGGTGGCCATGGTGCTCATCAACGCCAGCGCGACGGAGTGGCGTTCCTCGAGCATGCCGAGGAACTGGGCGCGGGAGAACTGGACGACCTCGACCTGTTCGATGGCGCGCACCGAGGCCGTGCGCATCCACCCCAGCACAGCGGCCAGCTCGCCGAGCACGTCGCCGGGGCCGCGCAGCGCGTAGATGATCTCGCGCCCGTCCTCCAGCAGCGTCGAGACCCGTACCCAGCCGGACCGGATGATCTGGACGTGGTTCGAGGGGTCGTCCTGGTGCAGCAGGACGTCGTTGGCGGTGAAGGAACGGGCGATGCCCCGCCCGAGCAAGAACTCGCGATCGCCGGCTGCGACGAACGAGAACAGGCTGCCGTCGACGTCACCGCGGTTCATGACCACCTCCACACCCCCTGGTGCCGACCGGTCGTGGCGACGGGCCGGCACCAGGTTCTCACGCGGACGTGGCCGTTCGGAGGATCTACCGCATCTTGGCCTTCGGTGGACGGTCCTGTCAGGAAATGGCCGCACGTGGCGGCGAACGTCGGGTCCTCGGCGTCAGGCCGCGCCGATCGCCTCGTCCAGGATCCCCAGCCCCATCGCCAGCTCCTCCTCCGAAGCGGTCAGCGGCGGCGCGATCCGGAACACCCCACCCATCCCGGGCATCTGCACGATGTTCATGTGCAGCCCCAGCTCTAGGCACTTGGCGGTGATGGGCGCGCTCAGCGACTCGTCCGCGATCTCCAGCCCCACCAGCAGCCCGCGCCCGCGCACGTCCGACACCAGCGAGTGGCGCGAGGCGATGTCGTCCAGCCCGTTGCGCAGGAACGCGCCGAGCTTGGCCGCGCGCTCGTCCAGGCGTTCCTCGGCCAGGACGTCCAGCACGGTGTTGCCGACGGCGGCCACCAGCGGGTCGGAGACGTGCGTGGTGAAGAACAGGTAGCCGCGGGCGTGCGCCTCCTCCTCGATCTCGGCCGAGGTGACCACGGCGGCCAGTGGCAGGCCGGCGCCCAGGGTCTTCGACAGGGTCAGGATGTCCGGGACCACGCCGTCGCGTTCGAAGGCGTACCAGGTGCCCGTGCGGCACAGGCCCGTCTGGGCCTCGTCGAAGATCAGCAGCATGCCGCGCTCGCGGCACTTCCCGGCCAGGGCCGCGAAGTAGCCCGGCGGTGGTTCGAGGATGCCGCCGGAGGACAGGATCGGTTCGACGATGCAGGCCGCCAGGGAGCCGACGGACTGGGCGTCGACCATCTCGAACGCCAGGTCGAGCTGGGCCTGCCAGTCGCCGGACGGGGCCGGGATCGCGAAGTTGCCGGGGGCGGCGGGGCCGTAGCCCTTGCGGCCCGCGCTGTAGGTGGCGGCCGCGGCGGCCGCGGTCATGCCGTGCCACGAGCGGGCGAACGCCACCACCTCGTGCTTGCCGGTCACGAGCTTGGCCATGCGCAGGGCGGCCTCGTTCGACTCGGCTCCGGTGGTCAGCAGCTGCACCTTGGACAACGACGGCGGCAGCGTCTCGGCCAGGCGGCGGGCCAGGTCGACGACCGGGCGGCTCAGCATGCCGCTGAACAGGTGGTCGAGGTTCGCGATCTGGCGCTGCACGGTCTCGACGACGCGCGGGTGCGAGTGGCCGAGGATCGCGCTCATCTGGCCGGACGTGAAGTCGAGGACGCGGCGGCCGTCCTCGGTGAACAGGAAGCTCCCCGACGCGCTGTCGATGATCTCGCGCGTGAACGTTCCGCCGTAGCGGACCAGGTGGCGGTCGACGTCGTCCCAGAAGGTGTCCATGAGCAGAAAGCTACGAGCGACCGAGCGTCAGGTCCATCTCACGATGCCACGCTCGCTGTTCGGAAATACTGCACAGCATGACGCTGAACCCGTGGCGCCTGCGCCTGCTCAGCCAGCTCGACGCGCTGGGCACCGTGCGGGCCGTGGCGCAGGCCGCGAACCTGAGTGCCTCCAGCGTGTCGCAGCAGCTCGCGGTGCTGGAGAGCGAGACGCGCACGCAGCTGCTCGAACGGACCGGGCGGCGCGTCCGGCTCACGTCGGCCGGGCTCATCCTGGCGCGGCGGGCGCGGTCGATCCTCGACCAGATGGAGGCCGTCGAGGCCGAGCTGCGGGGCCTGAACGACGAGCCGTCCGGGCGCATCCGGCTGGGCGCGTTCCAGAGCTCGGTCCACACGCTCGCGGTGCCCGCGCTCCGGACGCTCGACCACCCGCACCTCAACGTCGAGATCGTCGAGCTGGAGCCGCACGCCAGCATGCCCGCGCTGCTCGCGGGCGAGGTCGACGTGATCATCACGACCACCGACTTCGTGGAGCTGCCGGTGCCGGAGGACATCGACGTCGTGCCGCTGGGCGAGGACCCGATCGTGCTGCTGTCGCCGCCGGGCCAGCCGAAGAACGACCTCGCGGCGTGCGCGGACGAGCCGTGGGCGTTCGACGTGCCCGGTTCCTACATGGCGAACCTCGCGACGCGCCTGTGCCGGCAGGCCGGGTTCGAGCCGAAGGTGGTCGGCCGGTTCAGCAACTACATGCTGACGCTCGAGCACGTCGAGGCGGGGCTGGCGGTCGCGGTGCTGCCCGCGCTGGCCGTGGACCGGCGGTTCGACGTCGTCACGAAGGAGCTGCCGGTGACGCGGCGGATCACCGCGGCCGTGCGGCGGGACTCGCGCGCCGCGATCACCGTCGTGCTCGACGCCCTGCATACTCGGTCGCAGTCGGACGAGAGGTGACCACGTGGGCAGGCGCGTGACGATCAACGACGTCGCGCGGGCGGCCGGGGTCTCGCGGCAGACGGTGTCGCGGGCTCTCAACGACAAGGGCGAGATCGACGGCGGCACCAAGCAGCGGGTCCTGGACGCCGCGAAGGAGCTCGGCTACCGGCCGAGCCGGTTCGCGCGCGGGCTCGTGCGGCAGGACAGCACCACGATCGGGCTCGTCATCCCCGACCTGCTCAACCCGTTCTTCACCGAGGTCGCCGCCGGTGCGCTGGAGGCCGCGCGTGCTCGCGGCTGGCACGTCATCGTCTATGACACGGCCGACAGCACCGCGGAGGAGAGCACTCTCGCGGTCGCGGTGTCCCAAGTGGACGCCGTCGTCGGCTATTTCAGCCTCGGCGAGTCCGAACTGGACGGTCACCTCACCGGCATCCCGGCCGTGCTGATCGGCCGCGAGCACCACACGCCGCGGTTCAGCTCGATCCGCGTCGACGGCCGGGCGGGCATCCGCGAAGCCGTCGGCCACCTCGTCGCCCGCGGCCACACCAGCATCGGCATGCTCGACCACGCGGGCCGCGCCGGACCGAGCCCGCGCCACGACTGGTTCGCCGGCGCGATGACCGAGCACGGCCTTCCGGCGCACCTCGTCGGCAACGCCGTGCAGTCCGTCGACGGCGGCGCCGAGGCGTTGCACGAGCTGCTCGGGCGGCACCCCGGCCTGACCGCCGTGCTCACCTACAACGACGTCATCGCCGTCGGCGCGCTCAAAGCCGCCCGGCGGCTGGGCCGGATCGTGCCGGACGACCTCGCCGTGGTCGGGTTCGACGGCCTCCAGCTCGGCACGGTCGTCGACCCGGCGCTCACCAGCGTCGCGCTCGACACCACCCGCATCGGCGCGCTCGCGATCGAGCAGGCGGGCAGGCTCCTGCACGGCGACCCCCTGCTGCCCGACGAAGAGCTGCAGGTCGACGGCGTGCTCGTGGTGCGCGAGTCGGCCTGAGGGCTTGACAGCCCCACCCGTGCGACCGATGCTTCGCGACGGCCCGTGAACGTTCACGGGAGCGGTCACGGAACCCGGCGAAGGGGCTGACGACCTTGTCGTACGTCGAAGACCCGTCCCCCGGCACCGGCGCGCTGCCGCCGCGTGCGTTCTTCACCTCCGACGCGGCCTCGCTACCGTTGGACGGCACGTGGCGCTTCCGCCTGTCGTCCCACGCCCACGCGCCGCTGGACACCGGGGACTTCGACGACAGCGGCTGGGACGCGATCACCGTGCCGGGCCACTGGCAGCTCCAGGGCCACGGGAAGCCCGCGTACACCAACGTGCGCTACCCGTTCCCGGTCGAGCCGCCGTTCGTGCCGTCGGAGAACCCGACCGGCGACCACCGGCTGACGTTCGACCTGCCGGCGGACTGGCCGGACGAGCCCGCGGTGCTGCGGTTCGACGGCGTCGACTCGTGCGGGCGGGTGTGGCTGAACGGCGACGAGCTCGGCGTGACGCGCGGGAGCAGACTGCCGAGCGAGTTCGAGGTCGGGCACCTGCTGCGGCCGCGCAGGAACGTGCTGGTGGTGCGCGTGCACCAGTGGTCGTCCGGCAGCTACCTCGAAGACCAGGACATGTGGTGGCTGTCCGGGATCTTCCGGTCCGTCACGCTGCTGTCGCGCCCGCGCGGTGGTGTCGCGGACTACCAGCTCACCGCTTCCTACGACCACGTCACCGGCCTGGGCACGCTGCAGGTGGCGGGCGCGATGGTGTCCGTGCCGGAGCTGGACGTCCACGACCTGCTGCCCGGTCAGGAGCTCTCACTGCCGGTCGAGCCGTGGAGCGCGGAGAACCCGCGCCTGTACGACGGTGTCGTGCACACCGACGCCGAACGGGTGCCGGTGCGGATCGGGTTCCGCACGGTCGCGATCGAGGACGGCGTGCTCACGGTGAACGGCGCGCGGATCGTCTTCCGCGGCGTGAACCGGCACGAGCACCACCCCCGTTCCGGACGGGCGGTGCCGCGGGAGACGGCGCTGCAGGACGTGCTGCTCATGAAGCGGCACAACGTCAACGCCGTGCGTACCAGCCACTACCCGCCCGACCCGCACTTCCTGGACCTGTGCGACGAGCACGGGCTGTGGGTCGTCGACGAGTGCGACCTGGAGACCCACGGGTTCGAGCCGCTGGGCTGGGCCGGCAACCCGAGCGACGACCCGCGCTGGGCCGACGCCCACCTCGACCGGATGCGGCGGATGGTCGAGCGGGACAAGAACCACCCGTCGATCGTGCTGTGGTCGCTGGGCAACGAGTCGCACACCGGCCTCAACCTGGCGGCGATGGCCTCCTGGACGCGCGACCGCGACCCGTCCCGGCCGGTGCACTACGAGGGCGACCACGACTGCGAGTACGTCGACGTCTACAGCCGCATGTACGCCTCGCACGAGGAAGTCGACGAGATCGGCCGCACTCACGCGCACGACCTGCCGTTCGTGCTGTGTGAGTTCGCGCACGCGATGGGCAACGGGCCGGGCGGCATGCTCGAGTACCGCGAGCTGTTCGAGCGGCACCGGACCGTGCAGGGCGGGTTCGTCTGGGAGTGGATCGACCACGGCCTGGAGCAGGACGGGCACTTCGCGTACGGCGGCGACTTCGGCGAACCGCTGCACGACGGCAACTTCGTGGTCGACGGGCTGGTGTTCCCCGACCGCACGCCGTCGCCGGGCCTGCTGGAGTTCGCCAAGGTCTTCGAACCGGTCCGGATCACCGGGTCCGCGGAGGGCCTGCGGATCACGAGCCTGTACGACCACGTTCCGCTCGGCCACCTGCGGTTCGACTGGGTCTGCGAGGACGACGGCATCGAGGTCGCCGCGGGTGCGCTCGACGTGCCGCCGGTCGCACCGGGAGCGCGGGTGGAGGTCGCGCTGCCGGAGGTGCCGGCGGTCTCCGGCGAGGGCCTGCTGACCGTCCGCGCCTCCCTGTCCTCCGCCACGACCTGGGCCGACGCCGGCCACGTCGTCGGCTGGGGCCAGATCGTCGTCGCCGAACCGGCCCCCGCACCGGCGGTCGGCGCGGTGGAGCTGGTCGGTCACGGCGACGTCCTGTGGCTCGGTCCTGGCGAGTTCGACCCGGTCACCGGCCTGCTGACCCGGCTCGGCGAGCACCCCGTCGACGGCCCGCGCCTCGACCTCTGGCGTGCCCCGACGGACAACGACCGCGGCTCGGCGCACCCGGAGGACCGCGCCTGGCGCGAGGCGGGCCTGCACCGGCTCCAGCACCGCGTGGTCGAGGTCGACCCGCGGGAGACGTCGCTGGTCGTGCGCACGCGGGTGGCGCCGCCGAGCCTGGGGTTCGGCATGCTCGCCGACTACACCTGGACCGCCGACGGCGACCGGTTGCGCCTGCGGGTCGACGTCACGCCCGACGGTGAGTGGCCGTGCACGCTGCCCCGGCTCGGCCTGCGCCTGGCGTTGCCGTCCGGGCTCGACACCGTGGAGTGGTTCGGCGGTGGTCCCGGCGAGGCCTACGCGGACAGCCGCCAGGCGGCGCGGATCGGGCGCTACGAGTTCACCGTGGACGCGTTGCAGACGCCGTACGTCTTCCCGCAGGAGAACGGCAACCGCGCGGACGTGCGGTGGCTGCGGATCGGCGACGTCCGGGTCGACGGCGAGCCGACGTTCGGCTTCACCGCCCGCCGCTGGACCAGCGAGGACCTCGACGCCGCCCGGCACACGACCGACCTGGTCCCACGCGACCGCGTGTACCTCAACCTCGACCTGGCCCAGAACGGCCTGGGCACGGCGTCCTGCGGCCCCGGCGTGCTGCCGCAGCACCGGTTGCACGCGCGGGAAGCCTCCTTCACCCTCACCTTCAGCCTGGTTCCACCATCTGGACGTAGTTGAGACGTCACCTAAACTGGGCGGCAGACTCGACTGAGGAGGGGTCCGTGCCGCGGAAGTCAGACCCGTTGCGGAAGCTCGGTTTTCTCACCATCGGACTGTTCGACGAGAACGACCCGGGTGCGGGCCACCGGTCCACGCTGGACGTCATCGCGCTCGGCGAGGAGCTCGGCTTCGACAGCGCCTGGGTGCGGCACCGGCACCTCCAGTTCGGCATCTCCTCCCCCGTCGCGTTCCTCGCCGCCGCCAGCCAGCGGACCAGCAGGATCGCCCTGGGCACCGCCGTCATCCCGCTCGGCTGGGAGAACCCGCTGCGCCTCGCGGAGGACCTCGCCACGGTCGACGTGCTCTCCGGCGGCAGGCTCAACCCCGGCGTGAGCGTCGGCCCGCCGATGCACTGGGACGACGTCAAGGGCGCGCTCTACCCGGAGACCGCCGACCTCGAGAACTTCAGCTACGACCGCGTGCAGCGGCTGCTGGACTTCATCGGCGGCGAGAAGGTCGCGTCGTTCAGCGGCGTCGAGGGCATCGAGGTGTGGTCGGACCGCGTCCAGCCGCACGCGGCGGGCCTGCGCGACCGCATGTGGTACGGCGGCGGCAGCCTCCGCTCGGCCGCGTGGGCGGGCGAGCACGGCATGAACCTGCTGACCAGCAACGTGATCCAGGCCGAGCAGAGCGAGGACTTCGCCGAGTCGCAGCGGGCGAATGTCCAGGCGTTCCGCGAGGCGGGCGGCGGCCGCGTCTCGCAGGGCCTGGTCGTGATCCCGACCGACTCGGCCTCCGCGGAGCAGCGCGCGAAGTACCAGGCCTACGTGGACCAGCGCACGCCGCGCACCGCCTCCCCCATCGGTCCCCGGCGGATGATGTTCGCGCGCGACATCATCGGCACGTCCGCGGAGATCGCCGAGCAGCTGTACGCGCACCTCGCGTTCCAGGAGGTCGACGAGGTGGCGTTCGCGCTGCCGTTCAGCTTCGAGCACGAGGACTACGTGCAGATCCTCACCGACATCGCGACGAAGCTGGGCCCGGAGCTGGGCTGGCGACCCGCCTGAGCGGGCGTTCGGGTCTGGTCGTCTCTCGCGATCTGGGAAACTGGACCCGTGCGCGTGGCATTGCTGGGTCCGACGGCCGCCGAGACCGACGACGGCACACCGGTCGACATCGGTGGGGCCCGCGTCCGCATGCTCCTGGCCCGCCTCGCGCTCGACCCCGGCCGGCCCGTGCCGACGACGGCGCTGATCGACGACCTGTGGGGTGAGCAGCCGCCCGCGGACGCGTCCAACGCGCTCCAGTCGCTGGTGTCGCGGCTGCGGAAGGTCTGCCCGGTCGCGCTGGAGCCCGGCGGCTACCGGCTCGGGATCGCGGCCGACGACGTCGACGTGTTCCGGTTCGAACGCCTGCGCGCCGCCGGGCGGCTGGACGAGGCGCTCGGGCTGTGGCGCGGGGAGGCGCTGGCGGACGTGCGGGAGGCGCCGTTCGCCGAGGCCGCCGCGGCGCGGCTGGACGAGGCCCGGCTGGCCGCCGAGGAGGACCGGTTCCGGACCGGTGAGCTGGACGTCGCCGCGCTCACCGCCATGCACGAGAAGCACCCGCTGCGGGAGCGGCTGGCCGGGCTGCTGATGCGGGCGTTGTGCGCGCAGGGCAGGCAGTCCGACGCGTTGCACGTCTACGCCGAGGTGCGCGGGCGGCTGGCCGACGAGCTGGGCGTGGACCCGTCGCAGGAGCTGCAGGACGTGCACCTGGCGGCGGTGCGCGGGGAGCTCGGGCCGCGGCCGGTGGTCGACCGGCTGCCGGTGCGGCTCACCAGCTTCGTCGGCCGGGAGGACGAGCTGGCGGAGATCGGCGGGCTGCTGGGCCAGGCGCGGCTCGTGACGCTGGTCGGGCCCGGCGGTGCGGGCAAGACGCGGCTGGCGACCGAGGTCGCGGCGCGGCATCCGCTGCACGGCAAGGGACGCGTGTGGTTCGCGGCGCTGGCCGGCATCCGGGCGGCGGAGGACCTCGCGGGTGCGGTGCTCAGCGCGTTCGAGGTCACGTTCACCGGCGACCCGCTGCGGCGGGCGGGCGAGGGCATGAACCGCATCGCCGAGGTGCTCGGCGCCGGCGACTCGTTGCTGGTGCTGGACAACTGCGAGCACCTCATCGGTGCGGCCGCCGAGTTCACCACCGAGCTGCTGCGGCGGGTGCCGAACCTGCGCGTGCTCGCGACCAGCCGGGAGCCGCTCGCGATCGACGGCGAGTCGTTGTGCCCCGTCGGCCCGCTGGCCGTGCCCCACGGGCAGGCGGACGTGTCCGGGTTCGGCGCGGTGCGGTTGTTCCTCGACCGGGCGACCGCGGTGAAGCCTGGCTTCCGGCTGGACGAGTCCACTGTGGACGACGTGCTGATGGTCTGCCGCAGGCTCGACGGCATGCCGCTCGCGCTGGAGCTGGCGGCGGCACGCCTGCGGTCGATGACGGTCCGGCAGATCACCCAGCGCCTCGACGACCGGTTCCGGCTGCTCACCTCGGGCAGCCGCACGGCGCTGCCGCGGCAGCGGACGTTGCGCGCGGTCGTCGAGTGGAGCTGGGACCTGCTGACCGAGGAGGAGCTGCGGCTCGCCCGGCGGCTCGCGGTGTTCCCCGCGGGCGCCGACCTGGCGGCGATCGAGGCCGTCTGCCTGCCGGACGCGTTGTACGTGCTCACCTCGCTGGTCGAGAAGTCCATCGTGGACGTCGTCGAGATCGAGGGCGAGCCGCGGTACCGGATGCTGGAGACGATCCGGGTCTACGCCGACGAGCAGCTCGACTCCTCCGGCGAGAAGGACGAGGTGGTCGGCCGGTTCCGGCGCTACTACCGCGACCTGACCGAACGGTGGGAGCCGCTGACCCGCACCGCCCGGCAGATCGAGGCGATCGAGGTCTACGAGGCCGAGCAGGACAACATCATCGCCGCGTTGCGCGGGGCCGTGGACGACCGCGAGGTCGAGCTGGCGACGGACCTGCTCGGCGGCGTGTTCTGGTACTGGCTGGTCAAGGGCGACAACGAACGCGCCGAGATGTCGGTGCGCGACGTGCTCGCGCTCGGCGACCGGCTGCCGCCCGACCGCCGCGCCACGTTCCGGGCGATGCAGCTCATCATGGCCGCGGTGCCCGGCGTGACGGACGCGGCGGAGGCGGCGACCGTCATCGAGAACTGCGTGAGCTCCGGCGCCGTCCTGAAGTACCCGTCGCTCGCGATCGCGCTGCCGATGCTCGCGTTCCTCAGCCAGAACCACGAGCTGGGGCGGCGCGAGGTGAAGCGGGCGGCGGAGAGCGACGACCCGTGGGCGCGGGCGGGCGCGGAGTGGGCGCTGAGCTTCATGCTGGTCGAGGACGGCGACCTCGACGGCGCCGAACGGGCCCGCGACCGGGCGTACGACCAGTTCTCGGCCATCGGCGACCGGTGGGGCTCGGCGATGACGCTCGGCATGAAGGCCGCGTTCGTCTCGCACACCGGGGACAACCAGGCGGCGATCGACCTGTACCGGCGGGGCCTCGCGGTGGCGACGGAGCTGCGGTCGCAGGACGACGCCGTGCAGCAGCGGTGGCGGCTCGCGGTGGAGTACTCGCGGATGGGCGACCACGCGGCCGCGGCGCGCGAGATCGCCGGGGCGGAGCAGTTCACCCGGGACGTCGGCAACGACCAGCTGTCCACCATGCTCCAGTACGCGAAGGCCGAGGTGGCGCTGCGCGCCGGCGGTGTGGAGGAGGCCCGCGCGCTGAGCGAGTCGTTCAAGCGCCGCGCTTCCGCGTCGTCGACGCTCGGGTCGTTCGTCGCGGAGTGGGCGGCCACGCTCGACGCGCGCATCGCCCTCGCCGACGGCCGGTTCGACGACGCCTCGGCCCTGGTCGCGGTGGCGATCGGAACGACGTCGGACCGCGGCGACATGCCGGACCTCGCCGGGGTGACCGAGATGCTCGCGATCATCCGCGACGCGCAGGGCCGCGACGAGGCGACCAGGCGGTTGCTCGCCTGCGCCCACATCATCCGCGGGCGGCTCGACCTGGGCGACCCGGACGTGCGCGGGCTCGTCGCGAAGCTCGGCGAGCCGGAGCGCCTGGCGATCACGAAACCCGAAGCGGTGCAACAGGTGCGCGACGAGGCGGGCATCCGCTGATGCCCGCCTCGTCGCCGAGTGCTCACACGCGCTTGCGGTAGGCCCACATCGCGAGCGGGAAGAACACCGCGACCGCGCCGACCATCCAGATCAGCGACCCGGTGAGCGGTCCGGCGATCGCGCCGCCGTTGAGCAGCCCGCGCAGCGCGTCCGCCAGCAGGCTCACCGGGCTGATGTCCGCCCACGCCTTGAGCCAGCCCGGCATCGTCGAGGTGCCGACGAACACGTTGCTGCCGAACGTCAGCGGCATGATCAGCACGAACATCAGGCCCTGCACGGCCTGCGGCGTCTTGAGCAGCATGCCCACGAACACCGACGCCCAGCAGAAGCACAGTCCGAACAGGATCGCGAGTCCCGCCGCGATCACCAGCTCCGCCGGGCCGGTCTGCACCCGGAAACCCATGACCACGGCCACGACCAGCAGCACGACGATGCACACGACGTACCGCACGACGTCCGCGAGCACCGCCCCGATCAACGGCGCCGACCGCGCGATCGGCATCGAGCGGAACCGGTCGAACACGCCCTTGGAGACGTCCGTGTTCAGCTGCACGCCCGCGGTCATGCTGGCCTGGAGGATGTTCATGACCATGATGCCGGGCACGAGCATCTGCAGGTAAGCATCGGTGTTCCCGGCGAGCGCGCCGCCGAAGAGGTAGGTGAACATCACCAGGAACACGATCGGCGCGATCGTCACGTCCGCCAGCTGCTCGGGGTTCTTGCGGATCTTGAGGATGCCGCGCCACGCCAGCGTGAGCCCGTGCCGCGTCCCCCTGTCCAGCGCGATGGTGCTCATGCCAGGCTCCCCTCGGTCTGCTTGCCGGTCAGCGCGAGGAAGACCTCGTCGAGCGACGGCAGGCGCAGCGCCAGCTCGTCCGCGGTGATCCCGGCCTCGTCGAGCTTGCGGACCAGCGTGGACAGCAGCACCGGGTCGTTGACGGGTGCCGTCAGCAGCCCCGTGTCGTCGTCGCGCGTCGGAGCCGACCCGGTGAGGTCGCCGAGGATCCGTTGCACCACGTCGAGATCGCGCGCCGACGTCGGCCGCACCTGCAACGTCTGGCTGCCGACCCGCCGCTTGAGCTCGTCGGGCCGTCCCTCGGCCACCACCTTCCCGTGGTCGAACACCGTGATGGTGTCCGCGAGCTGGTCGGCCTCCTCCAGGTACTGCGTGGTGAGCAGCACCGTGACGCCGTTCGCGACGAGCTTGCGGACCACGGCCCACACCTCGTTGCGCGCGTGCGGGTCCAGCCCGGTGGTCGGCTCGTCCAGGTACAGCACGGACGGGTTGCCGACCAGGCTGGCCGCGAGGTCGAGCCGCCGGCGCATACCCCCCGAATACGTCTTCGCGGCCCTCCCCGCGGCGTCGGTGAGCTCGAACTGCTCCAGCAGCTCGGCCGCCCGCGCCCGTGCCCCCGCACGGGAGTGGTCGAGCAGCCGGGCCAGCAGCACGAGGTTCTCCGTGCCGGACAGGTCCTCGTCGACCGACGCGTACTGCCCGGTCAGCCCGATGAGCGACCGGACCGCCCTCGGGTCCTTCACCACGTCGTGCCCGTGCACCGTGGCGTGTCCCGCGTCCGGGCGCAGCAACGTGGCCAGCACCCGCACCGCCGTGGTCTTGCCCGCGCCGTTCGGCCCGAGCACGCCCACGACCTTCCCCTCCGGCACCTCCAGGTCGACCCCGTCGAGAGCCTTGGTCTCCCCGTAGTGCTTGACCAGGCCTTCTGCCCTGATCGCCAGCGACATCGTTCGTTCCTCCCTGTGTCGGGGCAATCGTGCGCCGCAGC
>NZ_DASVFL010000378.1:0-2829 GCF_036380075.1 Lentzea sp.
TGGGCCATTGCCTTGAGGCCTGGGTGGCCTTCGAAGCCGCCGTAGCGCGAGAAGGTGTAGCGGACGCCGGCGATGATGTTGTCGATCGGGTTCCAGATGTCGTCGTGGCCCGGCAGCTTGTGGGCGTTGAACGTCGAGTCGATGCATTGCATCAGGCCCTTGGAGGGCGTGCCCGCCTGGGCGTTCGAGTCCCAGAGGTTGATGGCGTGCGGGTTGCCGCTCGACTCCTTTTCGATGATCTTCCAGATCTCGTCGATGTTCGCGTCGGTGACCGGGATGCCGTTGGCCTGGAGGATCTTGATGGCCTCGCGGATCCACTCCTCGACGTTGCCGGGCGGGGGGCTGCCGGACGGCGGGCCGCCGCTGGCGCCGAGGCCGCCCATGCCTTCTCCGCCACCACCACCGCCGCCTCCACCACCGGACGCGCCGCCGCCACCGCCACCGCCTCCGCCGTGGTCGGTCGAGGTGGGAGTGGGAGTGGCGGCGGGCTTGGGCTGGGTGTCCGCGACGGCGGACTGCTTGGTCGTGTCGTCCGGAGGCGGGGTCGGGGCCCACTCGATGGGCTTGCCGGGGGTCGGGACGAAGGACTGGGTGTTCGGGTCCTCGAGCGTGGAGAACTTCGGGGTCAGCGCGCCGGGGCGGCCGCGCAGGGTGCTCGCGGCGGCGTTCACGGCGGATTCCGCCTGGGAGATCACGGGGGTGGCGTCCGAGACTGCTTCGGCGACGTAGCTGCGGATGATGTCGTCGACGTCTTCCTGCGGCTGGCCGTGGAGTTGCTGGCGGGTCTGGCGGGCACGGCTCAGGAGGGTTTCGCAGATGCGGCTCATCGAGGACTTGGCCGTCTCCAGGGCGTTCGCGGCCGCCTCCAGGTCGGTCGCGGCGCCGTTGAGCGCTTCGGCCATCGAGGTGCCGCACTTCGTGACGTTGCCCATGTAGGCGACGAAGCCGTCCGCGGACTTGCCCTCCCAGGCGTCGTCGAGCTGGGCGACGGACTTCTGCAGGACGTTCGTCTGGTCGCCGCACTTGCCCGCGGCCTGCTTGTAGCGGCTCGCGATGTCGCGCACGGCCTGGGGTTGTGCCGTGTCGACCTTGTCGGCGAGTGCGGCCAGTTCGGCGCCGCCGGGCAGGGCCGAGACCTCGTCCATCGCGCTCATGTCAGACCGTCCTGAAGGAGTTCTTGTTGGTTTCCTCGATGTCGTCCACGTTGGTCTGGATCACGTCGATCGTGCCCTCGACCTTGCGCAGCACCTTCTCGGCTGCTTCGAACTCCTGCGCGCCCGCTTGGTCCATTGCGGTCACGGCGCTGGAGATGGCGCCGGAAGATCCGAGTTTTCCGAATATGTCCGGATTGCCGTACTGGTTGGAAAAGCCGTCGCCGATCGCGCCGAATTGTCCGGCCTGACTGCTCGCGGTCGTGCGGCACTGTTCCATGGCTTCGCTGTTGAACTTCGCCACAGCCACGCGCACCTACCCCCTTGACGTCCCTCAAGACCATAGAACGAATTACTCCTGGCGGGGCGTCGATTCGCTCGTTCGAGACGACGGTGCCCGCCCGTCGGAATGTTCGACGGGCGGGCACGGTCAGGGGTTCCGCGTTTCAGACCTCTTGCAGCAGTTCCCAGACGGCGGCGGCGAGGCGGTGGTTGTCGACGGGCGTGATCGTGCACCACTTGCGGCCGTCGCTGCTTGGCTTGAGCTGGCGGAGATAGCGTCCGTTGTGGGTGTCGTGGAAGGACACGACACGACCGGCGCGTTGTCCGTTGCGCTGCACGCCGAACTGACCGCGCGTGGAGATGCCGTCGAGCATCCCGGCGAGTTCCTGGGCGTCGCCGAGGCGCAGTCCCTGGCGCTCCAGCGTGGTGATCATGCGCTGGGCGTCGAGGCCGACGTCCTTGGCCGCGGCCACGAAGTCGTCGTAGGGCAGGCTGATCGAGCGCCCGTACCCGGCGGGCATCTCGCCGGCGACCGACACCGCGGCCTCGGCGAGTGCCGTGCCGCGGGACTGGATCAGCCACATCTCGTCGCGGTCCTGCACCGCCAGGACCGCCTCGTCCCCGATGGCCGCCGCGAGTCCCTTGATCTCCCGGTCGGCCCAGATCCACAGGTCGATCGCCACCTGGTGGTTGCCGAGCAGCGCGAACCCGTCGGCGATCTCGGGCGCCACCCTGCCGTTGTGCGCGAGGCCGCGGGACTCGAGCGACTCCCAGGCCCGCTTCACCACCTCGGCCTTCTCGGTGTGGGTGACGGACGGAATCCGCGTGTCCAGCGCGACGTGCGCGGCCGGGAGGCGTTGCGCCTCCCAGACCACGGCGAACTCCACTGTGGACAGAACCACAGATGCCGGTGTGCTCAAGGGTTTACTGGTCCTTCGGGTCTTCGCCGATGACGGACTGGACCACCATGCGGTCGTCGCCGAAGATCTCGTCGGAGTCGACGCCGTACTTGTTCACGTGCTCGCCGTCCTCCTCGCCGTCGCCCCTGGCACCGCCGGCCGCGGGCGACATGAGCGAGCCGGAACCCTTACCTCCGACACCGCCCTTGCCGGCAGCGGCCGCACCGGCGCGGTTCGCCTCGGGGCCGACGCCGCTGGCGCCACCGGGCGTCATCGCACCACCGGGACCCTTGCCCGCGGCACCGGTACCAGCGGCGCCACCCGCACCCGCACCGCCACCACCGGCCTTGCCACCACCGATGGTGCTGGGCGCACCCTTCGGACCGGCGGGCGCGATCGGGGTCTTCGGCGCCTGGCTGGGCCCACGCCCGCCACCGACGACCTGCGGACCACGAGCGCCGCCGGTCGCACCGGCCAGCCCGCTCGCACCGGCGGCC
>NZ_DASVFL010000379.1:0-9498 GCF_036380075.1 Lentzea sp.
GGAGGTCCTTGACGATGTCGGTGTTGACGAAGAGCCCGAACGGCGAGGTGGAGAACGGGTAGGCGAACAGGTCGCCGTCCTTCTCCCAGAGCTTGGTGGCCGAGGGCACCAGCTCGTCCGCCTTCTCCACCTTGTCCTTGATCGGCAGCAATGCGCCGGAGGAGACGAAGTCCGGTGCCGACTCCTCCAGGATCCACGCGAGGTCGGGCGCGTTGCCACCGGCGATCTGCGTGGTGAGGGTGGTGGTGTAGCCGTCGGCCGGGATGGAGTCGAACTTGATCTCGGTGACGTCCGGGTGCGCTGCCCTGTACTCGGAGGCGATCTCGCCGAGCAGCTTCAGGTGAGCCTCGTTGGCGGTCCACACGGTCATGCGCAACGACTTGGGGCCGTCACCGGACGAGCTGCCGCCGCACGCGGTGAGGGCGAGCAGCGCGGCGACGAGGAGCGCGGTGAGTCGGGGCGGTGTTGTCATGGTGTCTCCCAGTGCTAGTAACCGGACACGTCCGGCCAGCGGAGCTCGACCCCGTCGCGTTCCAGGCGGTGCTGGAAGTCCGCGAGCAGGCCGGGGGTGTTGCGCACCGCGCGAGGGGTGACTCGGTGCGCCAGGCAGAAGTCCGCGAGCGCGCCCGCGACCTCGCCGACGTTCCACTCGACCGGGTGCAGCCGGTGGGAACCGTTGGTGATGTGGGTGGTGCCGATGTTCTTGCCCGCGGGCAGGAGGTTCTCCACCCGCTGCGGGACGAGCGCGCCGAGCGGGATCTCGAACGGGCAGCTCGCGACGTCGAGGTAGTTGTCGCCGCCCGTCGACGGGTGCAGGTCGATCCGGTACATGCCGACACCGACCGCGTCGGCGTGCCGCACGGCGCCCTTGTCGCCGCGGACGGCGAGGGACAGGTCCTGCTCGACGATCGTGTACTCGGCCCTGATCCGCCGCGACTCGCGGATGTAGGGGGCCTGCGCGAGGCCGTCCGCGCTGCCGGTGACGTCGCCGCGCAGCCGCAGGCCGGGGAAGCCCGTGCCGCCGTCTTCGCGCGGTGCCTCGGTCTGCAGCCAGTGCAGCACCGACCGGGACAGCTCGCGGGCCGCGGCGACGTGCCTCTCCGCGTCCGGGACGTCGATCACCGGCGACTCGAAGTAGTCGATCATCGGCCAGTTGACCAGGCAGATGTCGCTGTCGTAGGCGCCCTCGACGAAGTTGCGGCGGGCGGCGATGCGGCGGAACGTCCACAGGTTGCCGTCGCCCGCGCTGACCCGCTGGTCCGAGACGACGCGCAACGGGTCGTCGTCGGGGTTCGGGGTGAAGGTGCGCTCGGCGGTGGCCAGGGTGCGGGGGTCGGGGGAGCGGAACGACAGCATCCGGTCGCCCCAGAAGCCCGGCTGGTAGGAGCGCCAGAAGTCGTAGCTCGCGGGCTTGTCGATCGTGTGGTCGCCGTCGACGTGGTCGATCGCGAAGCAGACCGACATCGCCTGCATGTTCGCCGGCTGCGCCCGTTCCGGCGCGCTCGGCTCACCGGTGTCCAGAGTGGACTCGAAACCCGTCACGTACTCCGTGCCGGACAACGGGAGCAGCTCGCCGGTCTCGGTCGCGTCGAGGACGTACGGCGCGGCGAGCTCGACCTCCGCGCCGTTGCAGGCGACGGTGACCGACACGATCCGGTCGCCGTCGGTGCGCGCCGAGACCGGCTTCGCGGGTTGCAGGACGGTGAGCCTGCCGCTGCCCCGGTACGGGGCCAGCATCTCGTCGATCACGGCGACGGCCACGCGCGGCTCGTGGCAGAGCCTGCTCACGTTGCCCGCGCCGGGGTTGAGCTCGCGCCAGGCCCGTGCCCGGGAGGTCAGCGGGTAGTGGCGGCGGTAGTGGTCGCGGATGCCCTCGCGCAGCGCCCGGTACGACGCGGTGACGCCGAAGCGCTCGACCCAGCTGTGCTCGTCGGGTGGCACGGCCTGGCTGGTCAGCTGACCGCCCAGCCACGCGAACTCCTCGGTGAGCACGACCCGGCGGCCGGCGCGCAGCAGCGCGAGCGCGGCGGCGACTCCGCCCAGACCGCCACCCACGACCACGACGTCAGTGTTGTGCAGCAACAGGTTCCTCCTGATCGAACCGGCTTCTCGACCTCTTGGTCAGCCCAGCGTCGAGCCGGCGACGAACTCGCAGGGCAGCAGTTCCCGCGGGGTGGTGCCCTTCTCCAGCACCTCGGTCAGCGCCTGCACGGCCCTGCGTCCCATCTCGCGGCGCGGGATGCGGAACCCGGTGAGGTCGACGCCCTGGGGAGCCGGCCGGGTGGCGGCTCCGAGCATCAGCACCGAGAGGTCGCCCGGCACCGACAGCCCGCGCTCGCGGGCGGCCAGGACGAGGTCGGCGCCGTCCGGCACCTCCTCCGCGAGCACGCACGTGACGCCCGCCTCGAGCACGTGGTCCAGCTCTCCGAACGGCAGGTGCGTGCCCTGGACCCCGTGCGCGGCAACGGCTTGCTCGAACCCGCGCAACCGGTCGGCCGACGACTCCGCGCCCGTTCCGGCGCCCAGGTAGGCGAAGCCGCGGTGCCCGAGGGCGACCGCGCGGTCCACCAGGTCGCGCACCGCCGGGACGTAGTCGGCGCCGATGTGCGGCACCGGGCCGCCGGCGTCGTCGCGGCGGCCGATCGACACGAACGGGACGCCCTCGCTCACGAGCTGCGCCAGGTCGTCGCGGTCGACCGTGCGGCCGAGCAGCACGCAGCCGTCGGCGAGCCGGATCCTGCTGTCGTCGCTGAAGATCCGGCGTTTGCCGCCCGCGGCCCTGGCGCTCGTGAACAGCAGCAGGTCGCAGCCGACCTCCTCGGCCTGCTCCTCGATGCCCTCGAGGAACGGCTGGTAGAAGTCCGCGCGGGTGTTCGGGAAGACCGCCTCGTAGGTGAAGACGCCGAGGATGCGGTTGCGGTGGTCGTGCAGCCGGCGCGCGATCGGGTTGGCGACGTAGCCGGTCCTGCGGATCACCTCCAGCACGCGGGCGCGGGTCTCCGGCGCGATCCGGACCCCGCTGTCGGTCCTGTTGTTGAGCACCAGCGACACCGTGGCCTGGCTGACGCCTGCCATCCGGGCGATGTCCTGCTGGGTGAGCCTCTTCGCCATGACCACCTGCCAGTTCGAATTGGCAGGGAGTCTGCGACAGCACCCGGTACGCCGTCAACCCAGTAATAATTCGAATTAGCATTATCCGTGGACAGCGGCGCCGGGAGTGCGGTGGTGTCGTCTCACGCAGTTGATCACTCGGGCGGTCGATGATCGGATCCGTGCGGCGTGGGAGCGCGCACACCGTTCGGCCACGAAGGTCGTCACGCGGCGTAAGTCCACAATGGACGATGACGTTCACTCTTATGTCGCAGTGCTTTTCGGCATGTTCGCGCTGCTCACGGGGTATTCGAGGTTCCCAAACCCCACTGGCTCTACCGCTCACAGGCGAGGGAGTGGTTGTGATGGCACACGCGCGTCATTTGGTCGACGTCCGCACTGGTGACGAGTTCGAGCAACCCGTTCCCTACGGCCTGGTGTACCCGGTCTGCAACGCGGACGGGTCGGCGCCGCCGAGCCAGCGGGGTCGTACGTGGGAGCACCTCGTTGCGTGCGACCGCGAGCTGCGCCCCGCGTCGTGAAGCCCGTGTGAGAAAAGCCCGCATCGGGTATGCCCGGTGCGGGCGACCCATGTCGGGCGTCCGTGCGAAGGGAGCTCGACATGGACTTCGGGCAGGGGTTGACCGACGCGTGGCGGGCGATCGCCACGTTCGTGCCCAAGCTGCTGGTGTTCCTGCTGATCCTCGTGATCGGCTGGGTCATCGCCAAGGCGGTGGCCAAGCTCGTCGACAAGGTCCTCGAACGCGTCGGCTTCGACCGCCTCGTGGAGCGCGGCGGCGTGCGGCAGATGCTGGCGCGCAGCAAGTACGACGCGTCCGATCTTCTCGCGAAGCTCGTCTTCTACGCGCTGGTCCTGATCACGTTGCAGATCGCCTTCGGCGTGTGGGGCCCGAACCCCGTCTCCGACCTGCTGACCGGGATCGTCGCGTGGCTGCCGAGGGCCGCTGTCGCGATCATCATCGTCGTCGTGGCGGGCGCGGTCGCCCGTGCTGTCAAGGACTTCATCGGCAGCGCGCTCGGCGGCCTGTCGTACGGGCGGGTGCTCGCGACCATCGCGTCGGTGTTCATCTGGGCGCTGGGCATCATCGCCGCGCTCAACCAGATCGGTGTCGCCACCACGGTCACCACGCCGGTGCTCATCGCGGTGCTCGCCACGGTCGGCGGCGTGATCGTCGTCGGTGTCGGCGGCGGCCTGGTGCGGCCGATGCAGCAGCGGTGGGAGGGCTGGCTCGGCCGGGCGGAGCAGGAGCTGCCCCAGGCGAAGGCCCAGGCCGCGGCCTACCAGCGCGGCCGTGAGGACGCGGTGCGCGCGTCGTCCGAGACCGAGGTCATGGAACCGGTCCGGCCGGTCGCCGCGGCCCAGCCGGTCACGGCGGCCCACCCGGCTCCGGCGACCCGGCGCGACGTGCCGGTCGAGGACCCGGTCCTCGGCACGCGGAGGCCGGAGGACGTCTGAGCGGACCGGTCGAGGGCGGGGCGTGCTGCGGCACGCCCCGCCCTTTCAGTGTTCGCTGATGCCCGGCAGCGGCTCGATGGTCAACGGCCGCCCGTCGTGCACGTGCGCCAGCCGGCAGACCGCCATAAGCCGGACGCCGAGCCACGACGTGGGAGTCCAGTCGGGGGAGTGGTCGAGGAGCCCCCGCGCGTAGGAGGCGAGCAGCACGACGGCGGCCACCGTGCCGGCGCCCTCGACGCCGAACAGCAGGATGTCCCGCACCGCCGCGCCGTGCTGGTCCACCTCGGCGGCGAGCGCGGGTGTCACGGCGAGCGCCGCCCACCCCGCCATCCCGATCCGGTCGGACAGCTCGGACAGCCACTGCCGCGCGTTCTTCTCGCGCCGGGTCGCACGCATCCCGCCACCGTAGCCGGAGTCGCTGAAGTCCTGGTTCGCGGGCGCTCGACCCGGGTACTCGGGCCCGAATGCGTCAAGCAGTCGGCGCGTGGACCTCGGCTGTGGAGGCGGAGACCATGACCACGGAACTCGGCGACCGGGCGTCGCGCCGGCTGCACGTCACCGCTCTGGAGAAACTGGACAACGCCGTCTGCGTCGCTCTGGCCGACGTGGGAGCCGCCGACGCCGCCGACGCGCTGAGCGAGGCGCTGGCCGACTGCGCGCAGACCGGCGTCGTCGTGCCGCAGCAGGTGCGGCGGTGTGTCGAGGCCGCGGGGGAGCACGCCGGCTACGGCGAGCGGATGGAGGCGCGGACGCTGCTGACCGTCGCCCACCGCCTTCTGCTCCGCCGGTGATTGAAACGCGGCCGTCCCGGGTATCTCGAACGCGCGTTCGAGTGAAAGGGGACGATCGTGAACCGCACGCCGGAGAAGGACCCGCAGGACTGGACGACCGGTGACGAGCCGATGACCGGGCCGCAGGAGTCCTACCTGAACACACTCGCCCAGGAAGCGGGCGAGGAGGTGCCGGGTGAGCTGACGAAGGTCGAGGCGTCCCAGCTGATCGACCGGTTGCAGGAGAAGACCGGCCGCGGCGCCTGACGTCAGCGCAGGAGAGTCCGCACGAGCTCGTGGATGTGACGGGACGGTTCGAGACCCAGCTCGGCGCGGAGCTGTGACCGGTAGCTCTGGTACTGCCGCACGGCCTGCGCCGGGTTCCCGTCCGCGAGGTGCAGCTCGACCAACGCCCGGTGCGCGCTCTCCCGCAACGGGTCGGTCTGCACGGCCGCGTGCGCGGCCTGGTGCGCGTGGTGGTGGTCGCCGGAGGAGCGGAAGCGGTCGCTGAGCGCCTCCAGCGCGCGCAACCGGGCCTGACGCCACCAGTCGCGCTCCACCTGCACCCACGGCTGCCACCAGCCCGGCAGCAGATCGGCCTTCAGCATCGCCACGGCCTCGGGGCTGGCGTCGGGCGACTCGGCGAACGCGCACGCCCGCCGGAAGTCGACCTCGACGTCGGCGCCGAGCGCGAGTGCGTCCTCAGTGGCCACCACCAGCGGCGTGGAGAGCTTCACCAGCCGCCACAACGACGACCGCAGGCACGCGCCCGCCCGGCGTTCCGTCGCGTCGGGCCAGAGCAGTCCGGCCGCGACCGGCCTCGGCACCCTGGTGTCCCGCAGCGCCAGCAGGGCGAGCAGCCGGCGCGCCCCCGGCACGACGTGGACCGGGCTGCGGTCGCAGTCCAGCCGGAAGCCGCCCAGGAGCTGGATGTGCAACCGCGTCATGCGAGCCCGAGTGCCCTGTGGACGTGGGCTCACACATCCGCCGGACGAAATTGCTCCTTCCCGACCAGCGGCGGTGACGCGGCCGTGCCGTGCGCGTGCCGAGTTCGAGCCGACCGGGTCACAGCCGCTGCCTAGCTTCGCCGTGGAAGCACACCCCACGGGAGGCGAGATGTTCCTGCACACCAGCAGGTTGCAGTTCGAGGCGAAGCCCGAGCGTCCTGACGCGCACTACGCGCGCAAGCTCCAGGAGCTCATCGGCGGCGCCTTCGGCGAGATGACCGTGACCATGCAGTACCTCTTCCAGGGCTGGAACTGCCGGATGGAGGGCAAGTACAAGGACCTGATCATGGACGTGGCGACCGAGGAGATCGGCCACGTCGAGATGCTCGCGACGATGGTCGCGCGGCTGCTCGAGGGCGCGCCGTCCGAGGTGACCGCCAAGGCCGTGTCGGACGACCCGGTCGTCGCCGCGATCATCGGCGGGATGGACCCGCAGCAGGCCATCGTGAGCGGCGGCGGGCCGACGTTGTCCGACGCGAACGGCGTGCCGTGGAACGGCCGGTACATCGTCGCGAGCGGCAACCTCATGGCCGACTTCCGCGCGAACGTCGCGGCGGAGGCGCAGGGCCGGCTCCAGACCGCGCGGCTCTACAACATGACCGACGACAGCGGCGTCCGCGACATGCTCAGGTTCAACCTCGCCCGCGACACGGCGCACCAGAACATGTGGCTCGCCGCGATCGAGGAGCTCCAGGAGGACGGCCTGGAGGGCCCGATCTCGCCGAGCGCGCTGTTCGACGAGGAGCACGCCGAGCACGCGGGCACGATCTGGCACAACTCCGACGGCACGCACGGTGCCGAGGGCGGCTGGGCCTCCGGCACCGCACCGGACGGCGTGCACGAGTTCTCCTACGTGATGGACCCGGAACCGCTGGGCGACCGCGCGTCCGCGCCCAAGCCCGACCCGCTGCTCTACGCCACCAGCCCGGCGAACCTCGGGCTGATCGAGAAGGCCATCCGCAAGCTCACCTGAGGAGGACCCGCAGATGGTCGGCATCACGGTGCCCGCTCGCGTCCGATCGGCCGCCGTCGTCATGGGACCCGCCTTCGTCGTCGCGGTCGCGTACGTGGACCCCGGCAACTTCGCGACGAACATGGCGGGCGGCGCGGCACACGGATACCTGTTGTTGTGGGTGATCGTCAGCGCCAGCCTGCTGGCGATGTTCATCCAGTACCAGTCGGCGAAGATCGGCATCGTGACCGGCCGCAACCTGCCCGAGCTCTGCCGGGAGCACTACCCGCGCCCGGTGACCCGGCTGCTGTGGGTGCAGGCGGAGCTGGTGGCCATGGCCACCGACCTGGCGGAGTTCGTCGGCGCGGCGGTGGCGCTGAACCTGTTGTTCGGCGTGCCGCTGCTGCCGGCCGCCCTGATCACCGCCGTGGTGTCGTTCGGGATCCTGGCACTGGCACCGCTGCGGCGGCGCCGGTTCGAGTCGGTGATCATCGGACTGCTCGCGGTCGTGCTCGGCGGCTTCCTGTACCAGACGCTGCACCTCGGCCCCCTGACCGGCGCGGCGGCCGGTCTGGTGCCGGGGTTCGCGGGAGTGGACAGCGTCCTGCTGGCCACCGGCATGCTCGGCGCCACCGTCATGCCGCACGTCATCTACCTGCACTCGGCGCTGACCCAGCGCCACCACCGGCCCGGTGACCTGCGCGGCGTGCTGCGCGGCAGCCGCACCGACATCGTGATCGCCCTGGGCATCGCGGCGGTGGTGAACGTGAGCATGCTCGTCGTCGCGGCCGGCGCGTTCCACCGGGCCGGTGCGCCGCGGGAGTCGTTGCAGGACATGCACTCCGGCCTCGGCCAGCTGCTCGGACCGGGTGCCGCACTGGCGTTCGCGCTCGCGCTGCTCGCGTCCGGGCTCGCCGCGTCGAGCGTCGGCACCTACTCCGGGCAGGTCGTCATGGAGGGGTTCCTGCGCCGTCGGATCCCGATGTGGCTGCGGCGCGCGGTGACCATGGCGCCCGCGCTGGTCGTGCTGGGCATCGGGGTCGACCCGACGAGGGCGCTGGTGCTCAGCCAGGTCGTGCTGTCGTTCGGGATCCCGTTCGCGCTGGTGCCGATGGTGCTGCTGGCCCGGCGCAAAGACGTGATGGGCGAGTCCGCGAACCGGCGCGGCGCCACGGCCGCGGGTGCCGCGGCGGCGCTGGTGATCTCCGCGTTGAACCTGTTCCTGCTGGTGCGGACGGTGGTGGGCTGATGGTCGCGGCGATCGTGCTCGGAATCGGCATCGGAGGGTTCGTCGACGGGATCGTGATCCACCAGCTCCTCGGGTGGCACCACATGCTCTCCGGCTGGTACCCCGTCACCGACACGCACCTGATGATGCTCGGCGACGGGCTCTTCCACCTGCTGTGCCTGATCATCGTGCTGGTCGGGATCGCGCTGCTCAACCGGCGCGCACCCCTGCCGGAGAGGGTCCTGCTCGGCGGGATCCTCGCCGGCTGGGGCGTGTTCAACCTGGTCGAAGGCGTGGTCGACCACCAGGTCCTGGGCATCCACCACGTCCGTCCCGGACCCGGCCAGCTCGCCTACGACCTCGCGTTCCTCGCGTCCGGAGCGGTGCTCGTCGCGGTGGGGCTGCTGTTTGCCCGCCGAGCCCGCGGGTAGCCGACCGGGGTGGAGATCGATCACGAGGTGACCAGGACCGAGTCCGCTCTGCTGGCGAGCTTCCCCGAGTACGCCGACGCCCAGCGGCTCGTCGACAGGATGTCCGACGACGGCTTCCCGGTGGAGAGCGTCCGGATCGTCGGGGAGGGCGTGCGGACCGTCGAACAGGTGACGGGACGCCTGACCAGGGGACGCGCTGCACTCGCGGGCGCGGCCAGCGGTGCGTGGTTCGGCGTGTTCATCGGGCTGCTGTTCGGGCTGTTCTCGGTGGGCACCGGCTGGATCTGGTTCGTGCTGGTCAGTCTGGTGATCGGTGCGTTCTGGGGCGCCGTCTTCGGGTTCGTCGCGCACTGGAGCACGCGCGGCCGCCGGGACTTCTCCAGCGTCATGACGCTGCAGGCGAAGCGGTACGAGGTGCACGTCGACCAGGCGCGGGCGGCCCAGGCCGCGAAGTACGTGCTGTGAGCCGATGCAGACCTTCCTGCCCTACCCCGACTTCGCCGCCACGGCGCGCGTGCTGGACCAGCGGAGGCTCGGCAAGCA
>NZ_DASVFL010000380.1:0-8630 GCF_036380075.1 Lentzea sp.
GGGTGCGGTGGTGATTGCGAAGTCAGTCACCACAACCGGAGGCCTCGTTGGGACACGCTAACGCCCGCCTGACAGTGCATGGACGCCTGGTCCTCGTTCAGCGAGTCGCCGCCGGCAGACCGGTCGCCCACGTGGCCAAAGAGCTCGGCGTCTCACGGCAGTGCGCCCATCGCTGGGTCCGCCGTTTCCACGAGGAAGGCCTGGCGGGACTGGCCGATCGGTCCAGCAAGCCACACCAGACGCCGTCGCGGACCTCGGCCGAGGCAGAACGACGAGTCCTGACGGCACGAGGCGAGCTGCGGTGCGGACCGGCCCGCATCAGCGCCCGCACCGGTGTTCCCGTCCGCACCGTGTCACGGGTGCTGGCCCGGCATGGCGTGCCGAGGCTGGCCGAGTGCGATCCGCTGACCGGGCATCGCATCCGTGCCACCCGCCACACCACCCGACGCTACGAACACCCGCACCCCGGTGACCTGATCCACCTCGATGTCAAGAAGATCGGCAAGATCCCGCCCGGAGGCGGCTGGCGCGCCCACGGCCGCGGCCTGCGTCCCGGCTCCCGCCGAGGCCTGGGCTACGACTACGTCCACGCCGCCATCGACGACCACTCCCGCCTCGCCTACGCCGAAGTCCTCGCCGACGAACGCGGCACCACCTGCGCCGGGTTCCTGCTCCGCGCCGCGGCCTGGTTCGCCGAGCAAGGAATCCCACGCGTTCACCGGGTTCTGACCGACAACGCCAAGAACTATCTGATCTCCCGCGACTTCGCCACGGCCGTCGCTGCGATCGGCGCCCGCCACAAGACCATCAAGCCGCATTGCCCTTGGCAGAACGGCAAAGTCGAGCGCCTCAACCGCACTCTGCAGACCGAGTGGGCCTACCGCGAAATCTTCCTGGACAACAACGCTCGCACCGCCGCGCTGGCGCCCTGGCTCGATCACTACAACACTGAACGCGGTCACCACGCACTCAACGGGCACCCACCCATCAGCCGCGTTCAGTCACCAACCTCATGACCAAGTACATCTAGAACACGGAAAGGCCCCGCCGGAGCTCCGGCGGGGCCTTTCCGTTGGTGCACGAGGACGACGGGCGGGTCAGTCGTCGTCACCGATGGACTTCGGGGCGGCCTTCTTGGGTTTGCCGAGCAGGTCCTCGATCGAGCCGGTGAGCCGTTGCCTCGGCTTGTGCTCCTTGTCGCCGCCCTGCTGGCCGCCACCGCCCATCATCCCGCCCATCATGGGCATGCCGCCCATCATGCCGCCGGGAGCGCCCCCAGGACGGCCTGCGGCGGCCGCGGCGGCCGGAGCGGTCCCTGCACCCTGCTGGGCGGCCGGAGGCGGCTCAGCGACGCCTGTGGCGCCTCCGAACTGCGTCGGCTGCGGGGTCGCCGCGGCAGCCGGGGCGCCGACCGGGCCGACACCGCCGCCCACACCCCCGCCGACACCCGCGGGAGCTCCGCCACCGACACCCGCGGGAGCGCCACCGCCCGCTGCGGCACCGCCGGTGCCCGCGGCGGCCGTGGCCGACGCCTTGGCCGGTTCCGGGACCGTCGTCGCGGGCTTCGCGGGCGCCGTGTACGTCCAGTCGTTCTCGGGGTAGCGGTGCTCCATCCGCACGGCGTCGAAGCCGTCGTCCTCACCGGACACCCCGTCGCACAGCCGGAGGAACGCCTCCATGACCTGCCGCGCGGACTCGTGCAGCTCGCGCACCGGGTCCTTGAGCTCCTCGATGTGCCGGACCGCCCGCTGGTCGCCGTCCAGGGGCAGCGACGCCGTCCCGGACACCGAGTCGGCGGCGTCGGCGAGCACGTGCGCCATGTCCTGCACGATGTCGCGCACGCCGTCGGCGGTCTCCTCCAACGCGTCCGCCATGGCGTTCATCGCGTCGGTCATGTCGCCGCCCGCGAGCCCGACCTTGCGCATGTGCTCGAGGAACTGGTCGGCGTCCTTGCCCTCCCACCGCGCGTCGACGCCGCCCAGCGGTGCCGCGACGTGCTTCGTGACCGCCTCGGTCACCTTCGCGGCCTTGCGCCAGCGCTCGGCTTCCTCGCGCAGGTCGTTCCAGTCGCCCACCAGCGGGTCGAAGAAGTCGTGCACGAGGTCCACGACACCGAGCTTGCGGCTCAGCCGCGAGAGGTAGTCGAGCTCGGGCCCGACCTCGGCCGCGATCTGCCGTCCGTCCGCGCCGTTCCTGGTCACCACGAGCGCCCCCTACCGCCGGTCGGCGTTCTTGATGAGGTGCAGGCTCTCCTCTTCGCCGGCCCCGTGCTGCTTCGCGACGGCGTGCAGCCCCGCGGCGGCCGCGTCGAGCGTGTCGCAGGCGCGGGCGAGCTGGGAGTTGAGCAGCGCGGCGGCCCGCGCGTACGCCTGGGCCGTGCCGACGGTCCTGCCGATCTCACCGAACGACTGCGGGCGCAGCGGGGACACCTTCATGGCGTCCCGCACGCGCCTCAGGTCGTCCGTCGTGCCGTCGATCCGGTCGGCGTACTGCTCCAACCACTCGGGATCGACGGATATCCGACCGGCCACAACGTTCCCCCTGCCAGGTCCGGGTGCGTTCGTCCTGGTTCGACGGTCGTGCACCCGGACCGGTTCCGCTACTTCTGGGCCGCCTGCGGATCCTGGATCGTGCCCTTGGGCGTCGGGATCGCGTCGTAGCTGCGGTTGGCCTCGTTCTTGTTGAGCTGCGGTCCCATCGGCAGGAGGCTCAGGATCTGGTTCGGTGCCGGCGGGAACGTCCCGTCGAGACCGAGCGCCGCCGCGGTGCCGGCGTCCGGGACGCCGTAGCGGACACCGCGGCCCGTCACGATCTGCACCGGACCGGTCCCGAAGTCGCCCTTGCCCTGGCTCGCCCGCACGACGGCGGCCTTGCCCGGCAGCATCAGGAACTGGTCGATGATCTCGCCGGCGGCACCCGCCGCGTTCAGCGCGACCGGGGTCATCTCCTTCGGGCCGGGCAGCTTCGAGCCGATCGTCACCGAGGTGTGCTCGGCCTTGGTCTGCTCGGTGAAGTTCTCGGCCTTCCAGCCCAGGCACACCACGGTGTTGTTGGCGTTCGCCTCGAGCGTGGTGGGGATCCGCGCCGGGTAGGAGTCGAGCGTGAGCGGGTTCTTCGGGTTCTTGTTCGGCGACACCGCGTTCGGCGAGACCCTGATCGGGTCCCTGGCGTTGGAGTACGCGAAGCGCAGCAGGTCGCCGACGGTCTGGTCGACGTCCTGGAAACCGTCCTCGAGCGCCACCAGGAACTGCGCGGTGCCGGTCAGGTTGACCTCGACGACCTCGCCGACGTTCACCCGCGTCTCGGTGACGTAGGTGGCCTGCTTGCCCTGGTTCTGGACGACCGGGGCGGCCAGCGGCGCGACCTCGGGGATGGCGTTGAGCAGCGCGGTGCTGATCGCGCGCGGCTGCTTGCCCTTGAGCCGCAGGGCGTTCATGACCTTGTCGTCCTTGAGGTCGACCTGGGCCCTGACCGTCGACGACGAGATGTCGCGCAGGCTGTTGGGCTTCTTGTAGATCAGGTACGCCTTCTTCTCACCCGTCCGCTGTTGCACCAGCACGGCCTCGTCGCCCAGCTCGGGGTTGCCGCCGCTGACACCGGCGATCACGGAGGTCTTGATCTGGTTCTCCGCCGCCTGGTTCTCGCGGAACTCGTCCAGGTCGAGCGTGTCGCAGACGGACCACTGCGCGTCGATCCGCAGCTCCGGCTTCGGCAGCACGTCAGGCGCGTCCGGCAGACCCGTCAGCCTGCCGCGCGGCAGGTTCGCGAGCGCCGACTCGCTCACGAGCTTCGGCTCGCCGCCGGCCGCACCCTGCGCGGCGCCCGGCGCGTCACCGCCGCCGGACTGCTGGTCGGGATTGCTGCGCGAGAACCACAGCAGGCGGGCCGACGCCAGGTTCGTCATCGGGACGAGGCGCCGGGGCGACGCGTCCACGACGTAGACCTGGCCGGTCTCCTTGCTGATCGCGATCTGCGTCTGGTCGTCGAGCTTCGGTGACGGCTTGAAGAGCCCGAACACGAGGAAGCCGAGCAGACCGACGACTCCCAGGACCGCACCGACCGCCGTCGCCCGCGAGTGGTTGCGCATGGGGTCATGCAGCATCACCGCGTCTCTGCGGACCAGAGCGGACTGCATCCGCCGCAGGACGAATTGGTAGGCCTGGACCTGTGACTTGGTGGTGGGTGTTGATGCCATTCTCGGCTCGCTGCTCTCCCAGTCGCGGTACGGTTCGGCAGGATAGCCGGACGCAGGTTGCTTCGTGGGCCGGTTCGCCAAGCCCACCGACCGTCGAGGGGAAAGAGACCACAACGGATGTCCGTGACCACTCCACATCCGCCCCGGCCCAACCCAGGGATGGCGCGGCCGCAGGGTCCCGGTGGACCAGGGGGTCCTGGCCAGCAGGCACCCGCGCCTCCTCGTCCGGTCGGGCGTGTCCGCCGCAGGACGGCGAACGTCAGCCTCGGCTCCTTGCCCGTGTCGAACGTAGTCACGATCGAGGTCGGCCTCGCCATCGCACTCCTCGTGCTCACGCTCATGGGCGTGAAGGAGCCCTCGGGCGCGTTGAACGTCGTCTCCGTCTCAATAGCCGGCGGTGTGCTCTTCGTCGCACTGGTGCTCGCCTTCACCCGCCGGCGCGGCCGGTGGCTGACGCAGTGGATCGGTGTCCGGCTGCGCTACAACTTCCGGTCGCACCACCGGACCGCGAAGCGCCAGGAGCCGTCGGAGTCCAAGCCCGGTGACGACGAGCTGCAGGTGCTCGGCCCGGAGGACCCCCGCGTCGCCCTGCTGCGCCTCGCGATCCCGGACCTGGTCATCGCCAAGAGCGTCGACCACGAACGCCGCCCGCTCGCGCTGTCGTGGCACGACGGCGTGTGGACCGCGGTGCTGCTCGTCGACCCGACCCCGCCGCTGATCTCCGCGATCGGCTCGGCGCCGTCGCTGCCGCTGGGCGCGCTCGCACCGTGCCTTGAGGACCGCGGCGTCGTGCTGGACGCGATCACCGTGATCTGGCACTGCTACCCCGGCAGCGCGGCGCTCCCGCCGAACTCGCCCGCGGTCAGCTCGTACATGGAGGTGCTCGGCCCGCTGCCCGCGGCGGCCAGGCGCACCACGTGGATCACGGTCCGGCTGGACCCGCGCCGCTGCGGCGAGGCGATCCGGGAGCGCGGCGGCGGCGTCGTCGGCGCGCACCGGGCGCTGATCGGCGCGTTGTCGCGCGTCCGCAACGCCCTGGAGTCCGCGGGCGTCGCGATCCGCCCCCTCGACGCGGACGAGCTGCTGCGCGCGGCGATCTCGTCGGCCGAGCTGACCGCCGCCGTCGGCAACACGAACCCCGTGTCGCTGCGCGAGAAGTGGTCGGGCGTCACCGCGGGTGGCGTCGGGCACGCGAGCTACGCGATCACCGGCTGGCCGTCCAAGGGCCTCAAGGGCAACCTGAACTCGCTGACCGGTGTGCGCGCTCTCTCGTCCACCCTCGCGATGTCCATCTCACCGTCGCGCGAGGACGGTCAGGTCTCGCTGCGCGGCCTGGTGCGCGTGAGCGCCCGCACGCCGAGCGAGCTCGACCGCGCCGACGACCAGCTGTCGAAGCTGAGCGACAAGCTGGACATCACGCTGACCCCGTTGCGGGGCATGCAGCTCGCCGGCCTGGCCGCGACGCTGCCGCTGGGAGGTGTGGCATGAGCTCGTCCCGACTGCTCGACTCGCGCGGCCGCGGCGCGGTGGCACCGGAGTTCCTGGTGTCGCCGAACATGCTCGACCTGGTCAGCCCGAGCGGTGACCGCGGCGGCATGATGCTCGGCCAGGGCACCAAGGGCGAACCGCTCAGCGTGTCCGTGCTGCGCCCCACGCCGACCCGCATGGTGGTCGTGGGCGGCCTGTACCTGGCCCGCCAGATCGCGTTGCGCGCCATGGCGACCGGCGCGTGGATCATCATCGCGACCGGCCGCCCCCAGGCGTGGCAGCCGGTGGTGCGCGCCGCGGGCCAGGGCCCGGACGGCCGTCCGTCCCAGCTGGTGCAGCTGCGCCGGCTGTCCCCGGCGGACCTCCCACGCCCGACGGAGGACATGCCGCTGCTGGTGATCCACGACGGCGGCCACGTCCCGCAGGAGCTCTTCCCGCCGCGGGCCCCGTGGCAGACCACGATGTACGTGCTGCCGTACCTGCACCCGCAGGCGTCGTCCACGGCGAACAACGCGGACCTCGTGCTGCTGCAGCGCCTCCCGATGGGCCAGGCCCAGCTGGCGGGACAGATGTGGCGCCTGCGCCCGCAGATGTTCCAGCAGCTGACCCAGCTCAAGGACGACCAGGTCATCGCCATGGGTCAGGACATGTGGGCGCACCTGCGCCTGTACACGACCCCGGCGGAGCAGCAGATCCTAGGAGCAGTGCGCCGAGGCGATTGAGACGCTGTGTTTTCGGCCGCTGCTCCGCAGCGGCGGCGAGTTCGTCTCAAGTCGGTCATCCGGCCACCGCTTCGGCCCGAATCGCCTGCGGCGGTTGACCCGAAGAGGCGACCGGACGACCGACACGAACTCGCGAAGCCCGGCCAGCTGAGACACGTGCTTCCCGAAAGCTGAAACTTGCGCCCCGAACGGTTCATCGTTCGGGGCGCAATTGTTCTGTCCATAGATCAGCGGAACCAACTAATTCACATAACGGCCAAATCTGTTGATTCGCCATTCGAAGGCAATTTCGTGGACCGTCTTGTGGGCAATCAGTCCGCGCCACTAAGAAAACTCTCACCTGCACAACCCTGGGACGAGGGAGCTTGCTGCTATGGGAGAATCGTGGGCCAGACGAGCGGCTGGAATCGGACTGGTGGCGGGCACCGCGCTCGTGCTGTCGTCCGTCTCCGCCACCGCTGCGCCCGAGGGGGAGATTCGCAACCTCGGTGCGTCCAACGCGGTCAAGGACAACTACATCGTCGTGCTGAAGGACGTGAGCACGTCGAGTGTTGAGACCTTGAGCGCCAAGTACAGCGCGACGGTCAAGCACACCTACAAGTCCGCCCTGCGCGGTTTCTCGGCGCAGATGTCCGAAACCCAGGCCAGGCGTCTGGCAGCGGACCCGTCCGTCTCGTACGTCGAGCAGGACGGCGAGGTCCACCTGACGGACACGCAGACCCCGACCCCGTCCTGGGGCCTCGACCGCATCGACCAGGCGGCGCTCCCGCTGGACAACAGCTACACCTACCCGAACCGCGGCGCGGGCGTCACGGCCTACATCATCGACACCGGCATCCGCTTCAGCCACAGCGACTTCGGTGGCCGGGCCGTGTCCGGACGCGACACCGTTGACAACGATGACGACGCGACCGACTGCGCCGGACACGGCACCCATGTCGCCGGCACCGTCGGCGGCACGAAGTACGGCGTCGCCAAGGACGTGAAGCTGGTCGGCGTCCGGGTCCTGAACTGCGCGGGCTCCGGCACGTTCGCGGGTGTCATCGCGGGCATCGACTGGGTCACCGAGCAGGTGAACAGCAACCCGGCCAACAAGCCGGCGGTCGCCAACATGTCCCTCGGCGGCGGCGCGAACCAGACCGTCGACGACGCTGTGACGCGCTCCATCGCCGCGGGCGTCACCTACGGCCTGGCAGCGGGCAACGACAGCGGCGCCAACGCCTGCAACACCTCCCCGGCCCGCACCCCGAACGCCATCACCGTCGGCTCGACCGACCGCACCGACGCCCGCTCGTCCTACTCGAACATCGGCACCTGCCTGGACATCTTCGCGCCGGGCCGCGACATCACCAGCGCCTGGCTCACCGACGACAACGCCACCAACACCATCAGCGGCACCTCGATGGCCACCCCGCACGTCGTGGGCGCGGCAGCGGTCTACCTGGGCTCGTCCCCCACGGCAACCCCGCAGCAGGTCCGCGACGCCCTGGTGGACAACGCCACGAGCGACGTCGTCACCAGCCCGGGCACCGGCTCCCCGAACAAGCTCCTGCACATCACCGGCACGGCCCCCGGCAACCCGCCGGGCCAGTGCCCCACGGCCACCAACGACACCGACACGACCATCCCCGACGCAGGCACGATCACGTCGTCCATCACCATCGCCGACTGCCTCGGCAAGGCCAGCACCACCGCCTCGGTGAGCGTGGACATCAAGCACACCTACCGAGGCGACCTGGAACTGGCCCTGATCACCCCGTCGGGCACCGTGAAGCAGCTGAAGGTCAGCAACGGCAACGACAGCGCCGACAACCTGAAGGCCACCTACGCGGTGAACGTGGCCTCCGAGGACGCCAACGGCACCTGGCAGCTGCGAGTGCGCGACACCTACCGCCAGGACACGGGCTACATCGACTCGTGGACGCTCGACCTCTGATCCCAGCCCCACTTCCACCACTCGGAGCCCCCGGCCACAAGCCGGGGGCTCCTCCCTTTGACCGGGAGAGGCACGGCACGCGGCCAGACAGTCGCGGAATGGTTCAAAAACGGGCCGGAGAGGGCCCCAGAGCGAGCAGCAGCCTTCTCGACGCCCCGACCGGGGGCCAGGACTGCTTCAAGAGGTGAGGCGGCCGCTGAGGCAGGCTCTCGCAGGGGTCCCCCTGGATTTCGGATCCCCCGCGACCCAAGGTAGCGAGCAGGTCTGACAGTCCCGCAAAGCCGAAGCC
>NZ_DASVFL010000381.1:0-18034 GCF_036380075.1 Lentzea sp.
GGTCCGGGGGCGCTGGGTTCGGTTGTGCAAAGGGCGACAGTGCCGGGTTCAGCGGTGCCGGAACCGGTGGTGCAAAGGGCGGAGATGCCAAGTCCGGTGGTGCCGAGTCCGGTGGTGCCGGGTTCAGGGTCGCCGGCTCCAGTGGAGCCGAACGCAGTGGTGTCAAGCCCACGGGTGCCGAGTGCGGTGGTGCAAAGGGCCGTGGTGCCGGATCCAGTGGCGCAACAGGCGGTGGTGTCGAGTCCGGTGATGCCGGGTCCCGTGGTGCCGGATGCGGTGGTGCCTGGTCCAGAGGCACCGAGCGCGTTGGTGCCGAATCCCGTGGCGCCGGATCCAGTGGGCCAAAGGGAAGCGGCGCCGAGATCTGTGGTGCCGAGTGTGGTGGTGCCGAGTGTGGTGGTGCAGAGGGCGGTGGCACCGAGTCTCATAACGCCGAGCCTGATGTCGCCGAGTCCGGTGTCGCCGAGTCCGGTGTCGCCGGGTTCGGTGTCGCCGGGTTCGGCGGTGCCGAGTCCGGTTTCGCCGGGTCCGGTGGTGCAAAGGACGGCGGCGCCGAACTCCGTTGTACAAAGGGCGGTCGCCCCGAGGCCGACTGCTCCGAAGGCCACGGTGCCTGATCAGCCGGCGTCGGTTCCGGTTGTGCCGGAGGCGACTGTGCCGGAACCGGCGGTGCCGGAGGCGGCCGCACCGGAACCGGTGATGTCGGGCATCGCCGCACCGGTGGTGCCGGAGATGCCCCTGCTGGAACCGGTGGTGTTGCGCACGGCCGCACCCGCGCCGGAGGTTGCTGAGCCGGTGCAGACGGTGCCGGACATCGCCCCGCCGGAGCCGGCGAGCTCCTCGCCGGACGCCGGACTCGTGGGCGGGCCGGCCGCGCAGGGGAATCCACCTTCCTCACTGCCGGCGGTGGTGCAGCGGGCTCTGTCGGATGCTTCCCCCGCGACGACAACCGCCGCGAAGCCCCGAAGGCTGGGACTCGGCGAGCCGATCTCCCCGCTGCTCCAGCGAGCAGCCGTGCCCGAGGGCCCGCGACCTGCCGAACCGATGGCGGCAAGGCAGGCCGCTCCTGGTGACACGGTGCCGGGGCCGGTGGTGCAACGGGTGGTGGGACCGGCCGTTTCGCAGCGGGCGGTGAGCCCCGAGGGCGGTGGTTCGCCGGAAGCTCCGCTGGTCGGGGCGACCGAGCTGGTGATGCGGGCGGAGTCGCCCGAGCCCGCGGAGCACGAGCACGAGCACGTGGTGCAGCGGGCGATCCAGCCGACCGAACCCGGCCGACCACCCCAGGCAGTCCCACCCCTCCAGACGGCACCGACCGCCGGACACACCGCACATCTGCCGGTCCTGACCGTCACGACCCAACGCACCCCCGAACCGCAGAGAACACAGTCCATCCCGGAACCGGCCAACCCGGTGGTCCAGCGGGCAACCACCCCACTACCGGTGGTGGTCGCCCGCATCCCCGAAACACCGCAGCCTGAACGCCCGACCCCAGCCCCACCCAGGGAAACCCACCAGGAAGTGGTCCAGCGCGTCGAAGCGGCACCGATCCAAACCCAGACCCAGACGCAAACCCAGACCCAGACCACCGAAGCGCCGGCAGCGGCTCCCCAGCACCAGAACGCCGACGAGTTGCTCCGCAAGCTGTACGACCCCCTGCTGCGCCGGCTCAAGGCCGATCTGTGGCTCGACCGCGAGCGTCGTGGGGCGCTCACCGACCTGTGAGGGACATGCCATGACCGCACCGGAGGAAGCCGTCGCCGTCTGCTTCAGCGTGTCGGTGGACAAGGACGACCTCGGGTCCTTCAACAGCTGCGAGGGGCTCGGGTGCGAGTTCGTCATCGAGCAGCGGGAGGAGGGCGGCAACAACGGGATGGTGTGGCAGCTGCCCACCCGCATCAAGTACCCCAACGTGAAGCTCAGCAGGCCGGTCACCAGGGACAGCCAGAAGATCACCAGCTGGATCGCGGGCATGGCGGCGGGGATCAAGCGCAGGACCGCGGTGATCGAGGCCAAGACGCTGGAGGGCAGGACCATCGCCAGCTGGTCGCTGTCGGAGGTCGTGCCGGTGCGGTGGACGGGGCCGCAGCTCAGCGCCGAGCAGACCAAGGTCGCCACCGAGACGCTGGAGCTGGCGCACCACGGGTTCCTGGACGCGCGATGACCGTCACGTTCACGAGCGCGGGCTCGGCCACCACGTCCAAGAAGATGGAGCACGCCACCCTCACGGTGCACGAGCCGCCGAAACCGGGCGGGCTGCAGAAGCCGGGGGCGCAGATCGACGAGATCAAGTTCCAGTTCAACCCCAAGGAGCTGACGCTCGCCAAGAACGCCAAGTGGCAGCGGCAGACCCAGCCCAACGCGGCCAAGGCGGGCGTGCCGGAGTTCAAGGGCGCCGAACCGGCCAAGCTGACGCTGGAGATCTTCCTCGACTCCACCGACACCATGGGCGACGCGACCATCAAGAAGGTCGAGCAGCTCTTCAACCTCACCGTGCCCACGAAGGACTCCCGGCAGAACGCCAAGGGCAGCCCGCCGTGGGTCATCTTCAAGTGGGGCACCACGACGGGGTTCCCGAGCTACGTCTCCGCCGTCACGGCCAAGTACACGCTCTTCACGCCCGGCGGCATGCCGGTCAGGGCGGTCTGCACCGTCAACCTCGAGGAGGTCAGCGGCGAACCCGGCGGGCAGAACCCGACCAGCGGCGCACTGGCCGCACGGGACGCGCGCACCCTCACGGCCGGCGACAGCCTGCAAAGCCTGGCGTACCAGGCCTACGGCAACCCGGAGCTGTGGCGGCACATCGCCGCGGCCAACGACATCGACGACCCGATGCGGCTGCGGCTCGGCACGACCGTCCTCGTTCCGGCGTTGGAGGAGATCCAGCATGGCTAACGAGAGCTTCGCCAACAACCTCGTCGTCGAGGTCGACGGGCAGCCGTTGCCCGCGGACGTCAAGCTGCTGCTCACCTACGCCTACGTCGACGACAGCCGGAACCTGCCGGACATGTTCGTGCTCCGGTTCCGCGACCCCGGCCACGTCGTGCTCGCCAAGGCGGGCTTCAAGATCGGCTCCAGGGCCGCGCTCAAGGTGCAGACCGCCGACCCCGGCGGGCCGAAGCCGTTGATGAGTGGCGAGATCACCGCCGTCGGCGTCGAGCTGGACGCACATGGCACGTTCACCGAGGTCCGCGGCTACGACGAGGCGCACCGGCTGTTCCGCGGCAAGCGGGTCGCGGTCTACCCGAACATGACGGTCGCCGACGTCGTCCGCAAGGTCGCCGGGCGCGCGAGCATCAAGGCCGGGACGATCGACACCGTCCCCGGTTTCGGCGGCAGGCCCGACACGCAGCTCAGCCAGGACAACGTCAGCGACTGGGAGTTCCTGAGCCGCCTCGCGCGCACCGTCGGCGCCCAGATCGCGGTGAAGGACGGCAAGCTCGACTTCAGGCTGCCCGAGCCACCCGCGTCGGCACCGCAGCCCAACGCCAAGGCGAAGACGAACCCGCTCGTCCTGGAGATGCACAGCACGCTCGTCGCGCTCAGGGCCGGGATCACGACCGCCGGCCAGGTGCCCGAGGTGCAGGTGCGGGGCTGGGACTTCGAGAACAAGCAGGAGGTCGTCGCCACCGCCGTCCCGAACACGGCAGGAGTCGAGGTCGCCCAGGCCGATCCCGCCGCGCTGGCGAAGAAGTTCGGCGCACCTCCGCACCTGGAAGCCGGCCTGCCCTACCGGACGCACGCCGAGGCCAAGACCGCCGCGGAGGCGCTGGCGGCGCAGCTCGGCGGGGCCTGCGCGGAGCTCACCGGGGTGGCGAGGGGCAACCCCGAGCTCAAGGCGGGCACCGCGGTCGCGCTGGCCAACGTCGGCGAGCAGTTCCAGGGCAGGTACACGCTCACCAGCACCCGCCACCTCTTCGCCGAACACACCGGCTACACCACGGAGTTCACCGTCTCCGGCAGGCAGGAGCGTTCCCTCTACGGGCTCGTGCACAGCACGAAGGACCGGCCGCTCAACGGACTCGTGCCCGCGATCGTCACGAACGCCAAGGACCCGTCGGAGCTCGGACGCGTCCAGGTCAAGTTCCCGTGGCTGTCCGGCGAGCTCACCAGCGTGTGGGCGAGGACCGTGCAGCAGGGCGCGGGCAACGGCCGCGGCGCGCTGGTCCTGCCCGAGGTCGGCGACGAGGTGCTGGTCGGGTTCGAGCACGGCGACTTCGACGCCCCGTACGTGCTCGGCGGCCTCCACAACGGCAAGGACAAGCCCCCGAAGCTCGGCAGACCCGCGGTCGACAGCGCCAACGGGGCGATCGCCGCGCGCGGGTTCGTGAGCCGCAAGGGGCACAGGGTCGAGTTCGTCGAGGACGACGGCGTCGTGATCTCCAGCGGTGACGGGAAGTTCGTCGTCAAGCTCGACCAGAAGGCGCAGAGCGTCGAGATCACCAGCGGCAAGACCATCACGGTCAAGGCGCAGAACGGCATCACCGTCGACGCGGGCTCGGGGCCGCTGGAGCTCAAGGGCCAGAAGGTGTCCGTGAAGGCGCAGACCGAGCTCACGGCGGAGGGCGCGCAGGTCAAGATCGCCGGCCAGGCCCAGACGGAGGTCACGGCGAGCGGCCCGCTCACCGTCAAGGGCGCCATCGTGAAGATCAATTAGGGGGAACGCGATGCCACCCGCGGCCAGAGTCGGCGACATGACAGCACATCCCGGCGTCATCACGGGACCGGGCGTGCCCACCGTGCTCATCGGCGGCAAGCCCGCCGCCACGGTCGGGGACCTGCACACGTGCTCGTTCCCGCCGCCCGCCGTGCACCCGCCGACACCGATCGTCCCGCCGGGCTGTCCGACCGTGCTGATCGGCGGCAAGCCCGCGGCGCGCGTGACCGACATGAGCGGCTGCGGCGCGCCGATCCTGCCGCCGGGCGCTCCGACCGTCCTGATCGGAGGGTGAGCGGTGGACTTCATCGGCAGGGGCATCAGCTTTCCCGTCCGCACCGACGCGACGGGATCGGTGGCGCTGGTGGACGGCGACCGCGAGGTCGTCGAGAGCATCCGGCTGATCCTCGCGACCGCGCCGGGTGAACGACCCATGCGGCCCGAGTTCGGCTGCGCGATCCACGACCTGGTGTTCGCGCCCGCCGACTCGACGACGGCCGGGCAGATCGCCTACGAGGTGCGGCAGTCGCTGGAGCGGTGGGAACCGCGCATCGACCTCACCGACGTGGTCGTCGACTTCGCCGAGGTCGCGAGCGGCACGCTGCTGATCGACATCCGCTACACGCTCCGCAACACCAACGACCCCCGCAACCTCGTCTTCCCGTTCTACGTCATTCCGCCCCACGAGGACGGTGCGTGATGCCGCTTCCCCTGCCCAACCTGGACGACCGCCGCTTCCAGCAGCTCGTGGACGAGGCCAAGCGCCGCGTCCAGCAGCGCTGTCCCGAGTGGACGGACCACAACGTCTCCGACCCCGGCGTCACGCTGATCGAGGCGTTCGCGCACATGGTCGACGAGCTCGTGTACCGGCTCAACCGCGTGCCGAAGCTGCACTACCTCAAGTTCCTCGACCTGATCGGCGTGGAGCTGTTCGCGCCGACCGCCGCCCGCGTGGACGTCACCTACTGGCTCTCCGCACCGCAGCCCGCGCCCGTCGAGGTGCCGCGGGGCAACCAGGTCGCGACCCAGCGCCGGGGCGTCGAGGAGCCGGTCGTCTTCACGGTCGACCGCCCGCTCACGATCGTGCCCTGCGAGCTCTCCCACCTGGCCACGGCCACGGCGCACGGCCAGCCCGTCGACCGCACCGACGACCTCAGGGCGGTGAAGGAGCCGGCCGCGTTCAGCGAGCAGCCGGAACCCGGCGACGCCGTGCTGTTCGGCCTGTCCGCCGCGGTGCCGGGCTGCGCGGTGCTGCTGAGGTTCGACTGCGACCCGATGGGCTCCGGCATCAACCCGGCCGACCCGCCGTGGGCGTGGGAGGCCTGGACCGACGACGGCTGGACCGCCTGCGAGGTCGACAGCTTCACCAACGGCGGCTTCAACTCCTCCGGCGACGTCGTCGTGCACGTCCCGGCGGGCCACACCACGTCGGTGCTGGTCCGGCAGCGGGCGGGCTGGCTGCGCTGCCGCGCCGCCGAGCTGTGGCAGGGCCAGCCGTTCTACCAGCGCTCGCCGCGGATCCGCGACGTCACCGCGTCGACGATCGGCGGCACGACCGAGGCCGTGCACGCCGACGTGGTGCGGGGCGAGACCATCGGCGTCTCGGAAGGTGTTGCGGGTCAACGGTTCCCGCTCGCCCGCACGCCCGTCGTCGCCGGAGCGCCGCTGGTCGTGGAGGTCGCCGCCACCGACGGCTGGGACACCTGGACCGAGGTGCCCGCGTTCACCGAGTCGGGTCCGGAGGACCGGCACTTCCTGGTGGACAACACCGAGGGCCAGATCATCTTCGGCCCCGCGGTGCGCCGGCAGGACGGCGGCCTGCGGCACTACGGCGCGGTGCCGGCGAAGTCGGCGGCGATCCGCGTGCCCGAGTACCGCACCGGTGGCGGCACCAGGGGCAACGTCGCGCGCAACCTCGTGACGGTGCAACGGGACCCGGTGCCGTTCGTCAGCACCATCACGAACCGCAGGCCGGGCAGGGGAGGGGTCTCCGGCGAGTCGGTCGAGGACGCCGCCCTGCGGGGACCGTTGTCGCTGCGGACCCGTGACCGGGCCGTGACGGCGGAGGACTACGAGATCCTCGCGCGGGAGGCCGCGCCCGAGGTCGCACGGGTGCGCTGCGCACCGGGCGAAGACGGCGTGCGCGTGCTGGTCGTGCCCGCCGTCCCGGCCGGCGAGGACACGGGCTTCGCGGCCCTCCAGGTCGACCAGGAGACCCTCGACCGGATCGCGCGCCACCTCGACGCACGCCGGTGCGTCGGGGCGCGGGTGAGCGTCGAACCGCCCTTCTACCAGGGAGTCACGGTGGTGGCGGACCTCAAGGCCCGTGCCGGCACGCCGACGGAGGCGGTGCGGGCACGGGCGGTGGACGCGCTGGGCGACTACCTCGACCCGATCCGCGGCGGCGCGGACGGCGGCGGCTGGCCGTTCGGCCGGCCGGTGCACTCGGGCGAGGTGTACGCGGTGCTGCAACGGATCGCGGGGGTGGAGCTGGTGGAGGACGTGAAGCTGTTCGCGGCGAACCTGGTGACGGGGGAGCGCGGGCAGTCGGTGCAGCGGGTGGACCTGCCGCCCACCGGGCTGGCCTTCTCCTACGGGCACCAGGTGCGGGTGGCGAGGAGCTGACATGCGCAGTGCCGTCGACGACCTCGTCTCCCCGCACCCCATCGGCGAGCGCATGCCCGCCGTCTACACCGACGACGACTTCACCCAGCGCTTCACCAGGGCACTCGACGAGGTGCTGGCGCCGGTCTTCACCGTCCTCGACTGCTTCTCCTCCTACCTCGACCCCCGCCTCGCCCCGGCGGACTTCGTCGACTGGCTCGCCGGCTGGGTGGCGCTGGACCTCGACGAGAGCTGGCCGACCGCCCAGCGCCGCGAGCTCGTCGCCAGTGCCGTGCACCTGCACCGGCTCCGCGGCACGCGTCAGGGCATCGCGGACCACGTCCGGCTCCTCACCGGTGGCCGGGTCGACGTCGTGGACAGCGGCGGCACGGCCACCTCGCGCGACCCGCGCGGACCCATGCCGGGCACCGCGCCAGCCCACGTGCTCGTCCGGATCCGGGTGGCGGACCCGGATGCCGTCGACAGGGCCCGCATCACCGCGGCGGTGCGCCGGATGGTGCCCGCGCACGTCGCCACGACCCTCGAGGTGACCTCATGATCGTCTGTCAGAGCTGCGGTGAGCACAACGCGCGGAACGCCGAGTTCTGCGGCAGCTGCGGCGACTTCCTCCAGTGGACCGGCGCTCCGGCGCAGACCGGGGCGGTCCAGCCGGACGCGGCACTGCAACAGCAACAACAACCCCACCACCGTCCACAACAGACGCTCAAGCGCGAGCCGCAGGCCGGCGACCTGATCTGCGGCATGTGCGGGTCGGGCAACCCGGACACCCGGCGGTTCTGCGGGGTCTGCGGCCACTCGCTGGTGGACGCGGTCCGGCAGGAGCAACCGTGGTGGAAGCGGTGGCTGCCCGCGAAGGGTCCGAAGATCCGCGAACACGGCAGCCGCCCGCGCCGCGCGAGACGGGTGCGGCAGGGCGTCGGCAAGGCGATCCGCTGGACGCTGGCCGTGGTGTTGCTGCTGTTCGGCGGCCTGTACGCGTTCTCGCCGCCGTTCCGCGCCACCGTCAGCACGCGGGTGGTGTCGGCCAAGGACGCGGTCGCCGGCATCTTCGCCGAGGACTGGGTGCCGGTGCGGCAGAGCTCGATCACGGCCGCGCAGGAACGCCCCGACCACCCGGCGGCGTTCGCGATGGACAACGACAAGGGCACCTTCTGGGCCGCCCCGACCGACCCCAAGACAGCGGCGCTCACGATCCAGTTCGACCACGTCACGGACCTGCGCCGGATGATCGTCCACAGCGGCGACCCGAAGAAGTACCTGGGCTCCCAACGCCCCCAGCGCCTCACGCTCGTGTTCGACACCGGCAAGACCCACGACGTCACGCTGACCGACCAGCCCGGCCAGCAGGAGCACGCCATCGCGAACGGCGACGGCGTCAGGCAGGTCCAGGTCCTCGTCGCGGGCGTCTACCCGTCCGCCGAGAGCACCGACACGGTGATCAGCGAGATCGAGCTGTTCGCGAAGCAGGTGAACTGACCGTGCGCGCGCTTCCGTTGCTGCTGGTGGCTCTTCTCGCCCTGCCCGTTCCGGCGTCGTACGCCCAGCCGCCGGTGCCCGAGCCGTTCGACGTCGGCTTCACCGGCGGCGGCGACGTCTTCAAGGCCGACAGCTCCGGGAACGCGCGCACCAACCTCACGAACAACAGCCGGGAGCAGCAAGATCCGGCCTTCTCCCTCGACGGCACCAAGCTCGCCTACGTCGACGACGGGCACGTCGTCATCGCCGACGCCGACGGCGGCAACCCCCGGCGGCTCACCACCGAACCGCTGAGGCAGACACAACCCGCGTGGTCCCCGGACGGACTGTCGATCGCCCTCGTCACCTGGGTCCCCAACGGCGAGGGCACCACCCCGGTCGTGCAGGTCCACCGCGTCGCCGACGGCGTGCGCACCGGCGAGATCACCGTCCCCGAGCACCTGATCGCGGACGACACCCAGCCGGACTGGTCGCCCGACGGCAGGACCATCGCCATCACCCGGCGGTCGAGCACGATCACCGCGACCCCCGCGCAGATCAGCGAACCGGAGACCGACCGCCCGGCGCGCGTGGGCAGCACGTTCGACGTCAGCCAGCTCGTGCGCACACCGCGCGTCCCGCCCAAGCCCGACGTCGTGGTCCTCATCGACATCAGCGGCTCGATGAGCGAGGAGCTCGGCAGCGTCAAGCGCACCCTGGACGAGATCATCAAGGAGATCCGCGCGCAGCAGCCGGACACCCGGTTCGGCATCGGCTCCTACGCCGGACCGGAGAACGCCGGCCGCACCTTCACCGTCCACGTGCCGCTCACCGAGAACGTCGGCGACTGGCAGGACGACGTCACCATCATCACCGACGAGGGGTCCACCGAGGTCTGGGCGCACGCGCTGATCCAGACCGCCACGGGCGCGTTCGACTTCCGGCCCGACTCCAGCCGCGTCGTCGTGGTCATCGGCGACGAGGGCACCGCGGAGGGGCTCATGCCGGGAGGCGCGGACACCGTCCCGAACGCCATCGCGGCCCTGCGGGCCAGGAACATCCGGTTCGTCGGCATCGACAGCGGCGGGCTCGACCAGTTCGGGCAGGCGAGCCGGTTCGTCGCGGCCACCAACGGCTCGTTGCAGACCTACGACCAGACCAAACCGGAGGAGATCAGCACCGCGATCCTCGCCGGCATCCGCGACCTCGACGTCAAGGTCACCCCGGTCTCCCGGTGCGACAACGGCCTCGGCGTCGCCTTCACCCCGCCCGAGGCGGTCGTGCCGAGCGGCCAGGACGCCGCGGTCGGCGAGAGGTTCACCGTCGCCCCCGGCGTCGCACCCGGCACGACCCTGCGCTGCACCGTGGAGTTCCGGCTCAACAACGAGCAGCAGACCCGCCCCGGCTACGTCCAGCACGTCGAGGTCCAGGTCACCGACGCGGCGAAACCGTTGGTGCGCGTGGACGACATCCGGACCGCGGCACAGGACGGCACCGGCGCGGCGGTCACCTACCAGGCGAGCGCGGCCGACAGCCAGAACCGCCCGCTCACCCCGGTCTGCACACCGCCGTCCGGCACCAGGTTCCCGATCGGCGTCACGACGGTGACCTGCACGGCGACCGACGCGCTGGGCGCCACCGGCAGCGACACGGCCGTCGTCACCGTCACCACGGCGGACTCCGACGGCCCCGAGATCTGGCTCGTCACCCCGGACGGCAGGAGCCAGCTCGACCTGTCCCCGCGCTTCCCCGAACCGTGCCGCGGCCGCCGCGACGAGGACCCGGCCTGGTCACCCGACGGCAAGAGCCTCGCCGTCACGCAGGACGGCCGCCTCTGCGAGGTCAGCGCCGACGGGTCCGCCGCGCGCGTGCTCGTCTCAGGCAGCGACACCGCAGTCCGCCCTAGGAACGCGGCCTGGCTCCCCGACGGCAGCGGGATCGTCTTCGAGGAAGGCGACTTCGAGTCGCCGCCCGATCTGTGGACGGTCCGCGGCAGCGGCGCACCGCAGCTCTACACCCGCAACGGCGCCCAGCCCACCGTGCGCCGGCTCGCGCGGATCACCTTGGCCATCACCGCCACACCCGCCGAGATCCCGTTCAACGGCGAGACGACGATCGAGGTCACCGTCGCGAACACCGGGTTCGCGGCCGCACCCGCCGTGCTCACCGTGACCGCCGCGGACGGGCTGGACGGCGGACCGGCCGGCACCGACCTCGGCGTGCTCGCACCGGGGCAGCGGAAGGTCGTGAGCGGCGAGGCCACCGGCGTCACGGCGGGCGAGCACGTGGTGACCGCCGCGGTCGGCGCGATCACGGCACGCGCCACCGTGAAGGTGCTGGAACGCACCGGGTCGCTGTCGCTCAAGATGTCCGCGAGCCCCCGGCCCGCGTTCGTCGGCGGCGACGACGTGGTCGTGAAGTTCGCGCTGTTCAACAGCTCCGGCTCGACGCTCACCGACGTCCGGGTGATCGCCTCGTCGTTCGGCTGCCTGCCGGAGTGCCCGGTCGGCACGCTCGGCCCCGACGGCGACGCCGAGGTCGAGCTCAGGATCCCGGCGACCGAGGCCGTCGACCGGGAACTGGTCGGCGTCGTCGTCGCCACCGGCCCGGACGAGGACTCGCTCGACAACGTCTCGACGACGCAGATCGTGATCAGGCAACCCACCCTGACCCTGGACCAGCAGGCGGGACCGCTCGGCGGCGTGGTTTCGGTGCAGGGCAGGGACTTCCCTCCCGGCGCGAGGATCAGGCTCGGCTGGAGTCCCGGCATCGCCGAGACCCCGGGCGAGCTCACCACCGCCGACGGGACGTTCTCCGCGCAGATGCTGGTGTTCCACAACGACACCGAGGGCGTGCGGCAGGCCACGGCGAACCCCGTCGAGGGCACGAGGTTCGGCGAGGTGAGGTCCGGTGACTTCCTCGCGGTCCCGAACACCGTGCAGCCGCTGGACTTCGTCGAACGGGGGTGACGACCCGGCTGCCCCCTCGGGCAGCGCGGAGCGCACCCGGTCACGCCTTCACCGCCGCTGCCACCCGGCAGCCGAACGAGGAGACTTCTGGACATGGGAGCAACTGCGACGCTGTCCACCGCGGACCTGTCCGTCGTGCCGGGCGGGGACGTCACCTGCCAGGTGGTGGTGCGCAACGCCGGCGAACTGGTGGACCAGTTCACGATCGACGTCGTGGGCGACGCCGCGTCGTGGAGCCGCGCCGAACCCGCCGTGGTGAACCTCAACCCCGGTGAGTCCGCGCCGGTGCTCGTCCGGTTCGCCCCGCCACGGGACGCGCGCGTCCACGCGGGCTCGGTCCCGTTCGGCGTGCGGGTGATCTCCCGCGAGGACCCGCACGGCTCGGTCGTCGAGGAGGGCGTGGTCGTCGTCGGCGCGTTCACCGACGTGGCCGCGGAACTGGTGCCCGCCAAGGCCGAGGGCTCGCGGCGGGCCAAGTTCGAGGTCGCCGTCGACAACGTGGGCAACGCGCCCGCGGCGTTGCGGCTGCGGGCCCTCGACCCCGAGGACGAGCTCGACTTCCGCCTGGACCGCACCGAGGTCGTGCTCCCGCCGGGCACCACGACGTTCGTGCGGGTGCAGGCCAAGCCCCGCAGGACCTACCTGCGCGGCGAGCCGCGGCGGCTCCCGTTCCAGGTGGAGGTCACGCCGGAGCAGGGCGACCCGCTGCTCGCCCAGGGCACGATGGTCCAGCGCCAGCTGCTGCCGAAGTGGCTGGTGCCCGCGCTGATCGCGCTGCTGCTGATCGCGGCGGCGCTGGCGGCCCTGTGGTTCTCGGTGCTCGCCCCCGCGGTGAAATCCGCGGCGCGCGAGGCGATGCAGCAGGAGACCAGGCAGATCCAGGAGAAGGCCGACGAGGCGGCGAGCGCGGCCGGCGCGGCCAAGGACGAGTCCAAACAGGCCGCCGCGAACGCCGGTCAGGCCCTCGACGCGCTGGGCATCAAACCGGGCGACACGTCCGCGACCCCGACCCTGCCCAAACCCCCGGCGGCAGCGGCCGAGGGCACGCCGGTGACGTTCCGGATCGACTCCACCTCCGCGATCGTGGCGAACGCCGGCACGTTCACCGAGGTGACGTTCACCCCGCCGGACGACAAGAAGACGTTGCTCATCAAGGACATCTTCTTCGAGAACGCGAAGGGCGACACGGGCACCGCCCAGCTCGTCAGGGACGCGGGCGGGACGCGCAGCGTGATCCGGGTGATCGGGCTCGGGAACTTCCGGGACCGCGACGAGCACTTCCAGGAACCGCTGCGCTTCCAGCCGGGCGAGAAGATCGTGTTCCGGGTGAGCTGCCAGAACCCGCAGCCCAAGGGCGCGTGCACGCCCTCGGTCGTGTTGAACGGACGGGCGCAGTGAGCTCAGATCAGCCCTTCGCGCAACGCGAACGCCACGGCGTGGGCCCGGTTGCGCAGCTGGAACCGGTTGGTGATGTCGTGCAGGATCGACTTCACCGTCCGCTGCGAGTAGCACAGCTTCTCGGCGATCTCCCGCGTCTCCAGGCCGTCGGCGATCATCCGCAGCACCTCGGTCTCCCGGCTGGACATCCCGGCGAGGTTGAGGCCGTGGGGGCGCAACACGGTGCGCTGCAGCTGGGACACGCGCCCCAGCAGCCGGCCCAGCAGGTCCGCAGGCAGCGAGCCCTCGCCGGCGTGGGCCGCGCGGATCAGCCGCACCAGCGTGTCCGGGGTGGCGTCGGCCCGGCGCAGCACCGCGGACACGCCGATGCCGACCACGTCGAGCAGCTCTGCGTCGGCCACGTCCCCGGCGATCAGCACGATCCCGGGGCCTGGCCGGCACTGCAGCTTTCTCAGCAGCTGCAACACGTTCTCGTCGAGGCGTTCGGCGACGACGAGGGCGACGCAGCCCTCCGCGGTCTCCGGTTCGACGAGCCTGATCTCGGGACGTGACCGCAGTGCGACGGTGACGCCCGCGCGGGTGATGGAGTCGGTGGCGTGCAGGACGACGGTGACCGGTTCGGCGATCATCAGCTCTCCCCTTCTGACGTCGGCTCCTCCATCATCCTGCCGGGAACGTCCCGGTCGACATGGGCACCTGTCCCGACCTGTCCCGGAACGGGTTTAGGATCCCCAGCCCGCCTGCCGCGCCCTGTGCACGGCCTGCGCGCGATCGGCCACCTGGAGCTTGCGCAGGATGTTCGAGACGTGGTTGCGCACGGTTTTGGTGCTGAGGAACAACTCCCGGGCGATCGCCGCGTTCCCCTTGCCCGCGGCCATGAGGTGGGCGATCTCGCGTTCGCGTCCCGTCAGCTCCGGCAGCGTGCTCGGTCTCGGCGCACCGGCGAAGAAGGCGAGCAGCCGCGTCGCGACGGCGGGGCTGAAGATCGCCTCGCCCTCGCCGACGGCCCGCACCGCGTCCACGATCTGCTGCGGCCGCGAGGACTTCACCAGGTACCCGCGGGCACCGGCCCGCATCGCCGCGAACAACGACTCGTCGTCCTCGAACATCGTCAGCACCAGCACGCGGGCGGACGGACGCGCGGTGACGATCCGCGCCGTCGCCTCGATGCCGCCGAGGTCCGGCATGTTGATGTCCATCACGACGACGTCCGGGTGCAGCTCCCCGGCCAGGGCGACCGCGGCCGTGCCGCCGGAGGCCTCGCCGACGACGTCGATGCCGCCGTCGACCAGCGCCTCCATCACGCCACGGCGGAAGAGGGGGTGGTCGTCGACGACCAGGGCGCGCAGGGTCATGAGACCGGCAGCGCTGCCGCGAGCCTCGTGCCGCCGTCGCTGCCCCGCTCGACGTGGCAGTTCCCGCCGAGGTCGCTCGCGCGCCGCCGCATCGACGCGAGCCCCACGCCGCCGGAGACCTCGGCCGGGGCGCCCACCCCGTCGTCGACCACCTCGACGTGCAGCTCGGCATCGAACCACAGCCGCACCTGGCACGTGCGCGCGTCGGCGTGGGTGACAACGTTGGTCAGGGCTTCCCGGATGATCTTGTACGCGGTGACGCTCACCGCGTCGGGCAGCGCCGGGATCTCCCCGAGCACCGCCACGTCGATCGCGATGTGCAGCCGGGACCGCAGGTCGGCCACGAACTGCTCGACCGCCCCGACGAGCCCGAGCCGCGACACCGGGGCCGGGTGCTCGCTCGCCACCAGCGTCTTGATGTCGCCGATCGCCGAGTGCACCTCGTCCTCGAGCGTCGCGAGCAGCCGCGCGGCGGCCGCCGGATCGGTGGCGAGGAGCCGCCGGGCCGACCGCAGTCCGAAGGCGACGGCGGCGAGCGAGGGGCCTATCCCGTCGTGGAGGTCTCGTAGCACCGTGCGGCGCGCTTCACCCGCACTTCTGGCGCATGTCTCCGCTGGCACTATGAACTGGCGGCGCATGCTGGCTCCCTCCCAACCATGACTTCGCTCGCACTTCTGCGCACGTTTCCGCCATTCCCGATTGTGTTACTGCAAGTCCCTCGATTGGCCTATCACCGCTGCACAGAGCGATCGTTCGCCCTCTGATGAAAATGGTGCGGGCATTGATCCGGACAGCCGGGTAAAAGAGTTCGTCTGCCAACCAAGACACCGGTATTTCTCCGCCGAATGGCCCCTCTTGCGGGATATGGGAGTCGAGGTCCGCGACCCTCGCTGGCTCGCCGCCGTACCGGGGGCCGAGCTCGTGGTCGGAGTGGACGAAGTGGGGGAGTGCGCCGCCGACGGTCACCGGGTCACGGTGATGATCGACCTCGTGCCGCGCACGGTGGCGTCGATCAGGGACCTGGCGGCCGAGGCCGTGGGCGAGGGCGCGCGGAAGGTGCGCGTGCGGCCGCACGGCGTCGACCGGGTCGACCTGGTCTACGCGGCCGTGGAGCTGAACCGGGTCGCGGAGGACGACGCCGTCGAGGTGCAGTTCGACGTCACGTCGGCGACGCTGCTGCGGACGGACCCGTCGGCGTTCGTGCGGGCCGACCCGCTGGTGGTCAAGCGGGACGGGACGGTCGTGCCGATCTGCGAGGGACTGGAGCGCTATGCCCTGGGCGAGCTGGGATCGTTCGACGACCTGGTCGGCGCCTGGGACCCCGGACCGGTCCACGACCTGTGCCGGGTGGCGCTGACCAGGGCGCTGGCGGACACCGGCCCGCTGGTGTCCTGGTACGAGCACCTCACCCGGACAGCAGCCGGTCCGCGGGCCGGGTGTTGACCACCAGGTCCGGCGTGACGCCGCACTCCTCCGCCCGCGCGCAGCCGTAGTTCAGCCAGTCGAGCTGGCCCGGTGCGTGCGCGTCGCTGTCGATCGAGAACGTGCACCCGGCGTCCACGGCGAGGCTCAGCAGGCGGCGCGGGGGGTCGAGCCGCTCCGGCCGCGAGTTGATCTCCACCGCGGTGCCGTGCTCCGCGCAGGCCTCGAACACCTTCCCCGCGTCGAACTGGGACTCGGGCCGGCCCTTGCCCACCACCAGCCGGCCCGTGCAGTGGCCGAGGATGTCGACGTGCGGGTTCCTCACCGCGTTGACCATCCGCCGGGTCATCTCGGCACTCGGCATCTTCAGTTTCGAGTGGACGCTCGCGACCACGACGTCCAGCCGTGCCAGCAGGTCCTCGTCCTGGTCGAGCGAGCCGTCGTCGAGGATGTCGACCTCGATGCCGGTGAGGACCGTGAACGGAGCCAGCTCGGCGTTCAGCTCGGCGACGACCTCCAGCTGCTCCTCCAGCCGCTCCCTCGACAGTCCGTTCGCGACGGTCAGGCGCGGCGAGTGGTCGGTCAGCACCATGAACTCGTGGCCGAGGTCGCGCGCCGCCTCCGCCATGTCCCTGATCGGGCTGCCGCCGTCGGACCAGTCGGAGTGGACGTGGCAGTCGCCCTTCAGCTTCGACCGCAACTCCTCGCCGCCGGTGAGGTCGACGTGCCGCAGCTTCGCGAGGTAGGCCGGTTCGCGGTTCGCCAGCGCGTCCGCGACCACCCCGGCCGTCGACTTGCCGACGCCCTTCAGGTCGGTCAGCGTGCCGAGCTTCGCGCGCTTCTCGACGTCCGCGGGGTCGAGGCCGGCGAGGACGGCGGCCGCGGTGCGGAACGCCTGGACGCGGTAGGTCGGCTCGCCCGCCCGTTCGAGCTGGAAGGCCACCTGCTTCAACGCCTTGACCGGATCCATACCCCTTCCTACCCCATCCGTGCACCGCTCGCGGATCACGGCGCGCGGCGGCGTCAGGACGCCGGGGTCCCGGGAGGCACGACGCGCCCGAGCCGCGTGCGCACCCCTTCCTCCTGGTAGTGCGCGACGGTCTCGGCCAGCTGCTCGCACGCGCGCTCGATCGCCTGCCGCGCCTGGTTCCGCTCGCTGGTGATCGCGCTCAGGATCAGCCCGGTCAGCGCCACCGTCCCGTTGAACGCCTGGAGCACGATCATCGTCGCGGGCAGGGCGTCCGCCGAGAAGTGGCCGCCGGACGCCGCCATCACCGCGGCCACGGAGATGATCACGGCGCACGGCGCGGCGAGCGCGTGCTGGAACCGCAGCGCCGCCCAGATCAGCATCGGGAACACCAGGAACAGCAGCCGCGACCCCGACACCGTCACCACCGACGCGAGCCCCGCCGTGACGAGCAGCAGCACGCCGCCCTCGACCAGCCTGCGCGGCGGGGCCTTCCACCGCCGGGGCACCGTGAGCAGCAACGGCGTGAACACCAGCACGCCCATCGCGTCGCCGGTCCACCACACCGACATCACCGCCGGCACGTCGTGCCACCCGATCACGCCGCCCATCCCCAGCGCCGCCGTGCCGACCGCGGCGCTGATCAGCATCGCGGCCAGCGCACCGATGAACACGAGCAGCAGCGCGTCCTTCAGCCGGTCGAGCGCGGGCCGGAACCCGAACCGGTTCAGCAGGTACCAGGCCACGAGCGGCGCCGCGGTGTTGCCGGCGGTGATGACGACGGCCGACCAGTGGCCGGCGCTCAGCGTGACGTTCGTGGCGAACGCGCCCAGCGCGATGCCGGGCCAGAGCCGGCGGCCGCCGATCAGCAGTGCCGCGACCGAGATGCCGGTCGGCAGCCACAGCGGCGTCACCTGGCCCTCCACCAGGGCCAGGACGAGGCCGACCTGCGCGGTCGCGTAGTAGGCGAGCGCGACCGCGACGATCGAGACGACGGTGCGAAGTGCGGCGTTCACCGCAACATGCTGCACCTGTGCACACACGACCGCCAGACCCGGTGACCCGCCGTACCCACCTGGCTTCGCCCCGTAGGTGAGCGAGCTCTCGTGGTTGACCTCGGCCGGGTGATTGCGCACGGTGGTGACCGGCCAGTAACCAGAGACGACGACCGGTGATCGGAGACGCATGA
>NZ_DASVFL010000382.1:0-4813 GCF_036380075.1 Lentzea sp.
AAACGGCCACGCTTTTCGGCCGTTTGACATACCCCCTCAGGCGTGGCTCGCTCTTGGTGCGGCTTGTGACGGGAACCCCACCGCAACGCAACCACCAACGCAACGCACGGCCGCCCAACGCAACAGGCGTGCCATCAACCCGCCAGCGGCGCGGACCCCCCGATCAGATTGCCGGGGGTCTGGGGGCGGAGCCCCCAGGGGGAAGCAAGCAACAGAAACCCGCCCTGATCAAATCAACTTCCCGGGATTCAAAACCCCAGTCGGATCAACCCGCGCCTTAACTGCCCGCAAAACCCCAACCCCAACAGGACCAATCTCCCTCTCCAACCAAGGCAAGTGATCCCGCCCAACAGCATGGTGATGAGTAATAGTCCCCAACCGAGAAACAGCATCAGAAGCAGCAACCTTGGCCCGCCCCCACTGCCCGACAGGATCCGAAAGATCCCGAGGCACCAAAACGGTGAAGTACAACGAAGCCCCAGTCTCATAAGCGTGCGAGACATGGCACATCACAACAGGATCCCCAAGCTCGGCAACCAACGCCCCGCGAACAGCATCCCGAAGCGCAGAAACCGAAGACCAGCGCGTGGCAGTCTCCAAGGTCTCGACACAGACCCCCGCGTCCAGAAGAGCATCCCGCTGCCGAGGCCCGTTGAACCGCCCGTGCAACCAAGAGGCCCCCATGGCCCGCCCGAGCCGGACAACCCGATGCCCGCGCAACACCGACATCGTCGCGGCACGGGACCGGCCCTCCCACCCGAGGATCACCAGGCAGGGCTGCCGGACCCCGCGAACCCGCAGGTACTTCCGGACGACATCAGCCCGGGACCCGGCCAACGCCAGGGCGACCTCGGTCTCGTCCACATCGGACAACCGGGTCACGTCGGCGAGCGCCCCTGCCTGGGCCAGTGACCGCACCAGCTCGACCCCGGCCTCCCACCCGTCCACCACGAACCCCTCGTACCGAGGCGAAACCGGACGAGGCCGAACCCGGACGGAAACCTCGGTGATGACCCCGAACGCCCCTTCGCTGCCCAGCACCAACTGCTTCAGGTCGGGCCCGGCGGCGGAAGCGGGCGCGGAACCGGCCACCCACTCCCCCACGGGGGTGGCGACCCGGACCGACTCCACCATGTCCTCGAACCGCCCGTACCCCGAGGAAGCCTGACCGGCGGACCGGGTGGCGGCGAACCCGCCGATGGTCGCCCGCTCGAAGGACTGCGGCACGTGCCCGAGCGTGAACCCGTGCTCCCCCAGCAACCGCTCGGCCTCCGGCCCGGTCACCCCGGCCTGCAGCACGGCCACCCGTGACACCGGGTCGACGGACACCAACGCCCCGAGCCCGGCCAAGTCCAGCGCCACCACGGCCGGCTTGGACCCGCGCAACGCCTCGACCCCGCCGACCACGGAGGTCCCGCCACCGAACGGCACGACGGCGAGGTCGTAGTCGACGCAGACCTTCAGGACCTCGGCGACCTCGTCCGGCGAAGCGGGCTGCACGACGGCGTCGGGCACGGCCGGCGTCCCGTGTCCCCGGTGCCGCAACAGGTCGAGGTACGAGAGCCCACCGGCTCGCCCCAGCCGGTCGGCCGCGTCGACGGACACGGCGCTGACAGCCTCTAACGCCGTGAACGCGTCCGCGGACAGCGCGGACTCGGGCACCTCGACCGGCACCTCCGGCAACGGCTCCCCCAGCCCGACACGCGTCCGGAGCCACTCCAGCGCGTGCGGCGGGAGCGGCGTCGTCTCAGCAGTCCATCTGGCCCTGGTCACTGCTACAGTGTTACACATGACGTCTCAACGTCACACCCATGACGCCCTGCTCGACGCCACCCGCGAGTGCGTGCTCGAAGTGGGAGTGCGCAGAACAACGCTCACCGACGTGGCGAAACGGGCCAACGTCAGCCGGATGACGCTCTACCGGCGCTACCCGGACGTCGACCACCTGGTCAGGGCGCTGATGACACGCGAGTTCGCCACCCTGCTGGAGGCCGTCGAGAACGCCACCAGGGAGGGCAACGCCCGCGAGCAGCTGGTCAGGCGGTCCGTCGACGCCATCCGGTTGCTGTCGTCGAACCCGCTGATGCAGCGCGTCCTGCAGCTCGACGCCGACCTGATGCTGCCGTACCTCACGGACCGGCTGGGCAGCACGCAGCGGCTGGTCGAGCAGTTCCTCGTCGGGCAGATCGAGGCCGGGCACGTCGACGGCTCGATCCGGTTCGGGGACGCGAAGACGCAGGCGCGCATCGTGCTGCTGACCACGCAGTCGATGGTGCTGTCGACGCGGCCCGCCACGTCCGGGCTCGACTTCATCCCGTTGATCGAGGAGCTGGCCAAGCAGCTGGACGGAGCGCTGAAGCCGTGAACACGTCCCTGAACGCCGCCCGCAGGCAGCAGGACCTCGAAGCGGCCCCGCACGAGGTCGCCGACGTGCTCGTCGTCGGCGGCGGGGTCACCGGTGCGGGGGTCGCGCTCGACGCCGCCTCCCGCGGGCTGAAGGTCGTCCTGCTGGAGGCGCACGACCTGGCGTTCGGGACGTCGCGGTGGTCCAGCAAGCTCGTCCACGGCGGCCTGCGGTACCTCGCGAAGGGCGACGTGAAGCTCGCCCACGAGAGCGCGGTCGAACGCGGCGTCCTCATGACCAGGACGGCACCGCACCTCACCCGCACGCTGCCGATGCTGTTCCCGTTGCACTCCGGCTCGAACCACTTCGTGATGGCGGGCCTCAAGGCCGGCAACGCGTTGCGCATCGCCGCCGGCACGCCCGCCTCGGTGCTGCCGCGGCCGCGCCGGGTGCACCGGCACGAGGCGCTGGCGCTGGTCCCTGGCCTGAACCCGGACGACCTCACCGGCGGACTCCTCAACTACGACGGCCAGCTCGTCGACGACGCCCGCCTGGTCGTGGCGCTCGCCCGCACCGCCGCCGGGTACGGCGCGAAGATCCTCACGCGCGCGAAGGTCCTGACGCTGCGGGGAGACGGCGCCGAGGCCGAGGACACGCTCACCGGCGGCAGGTTCACGATCAGGGCGAAGGCGGTCGTCAACGCGACGGGCGTCTGGGCCGGCACGCTCGCGCCCGTGCAGCTGCGGCCGTCCCGCGGCTCGCACCTGGTCGTGGACGCGAAGGCCGTCGGCCTCACCGGCACGGCGCTGACCATCCCGGTTCCCGGCGAACGCAACCGCTACGCCTTCCTGCTGCCCCAGGCGAACGGCCGCGCGTACCTGGGCCTGACCGACGAGCCGGTGGACGAGATCCCGGACGTCCCCGCGGTTCCGGAGTCCGATGTGGACTTCCTGCTCAGGACCGCTTCGGCGGTCCTGCAACGGGAGCTGACGCGCGCGGACGTCATCGGCAGCTACGCGGGCCTGCGCCCGCTGCTGGAGGCCGAGGGCACGACGGCGGACCTGTCGCGCCACCACGCGGTGCTGAAGGCGCCGAACGGCGTGATCACGATCGTCGGCGGCAAGCTCACCACCTACCGCAGGATGGCGGCGGACGCGGTCGACGCGACGAACCTGACCCAGGTCCTGTGCCGCACCAAAGACATCCGCCTGGTCGACGACCGGCCGGCCCCGACCGCGCCGATCGCTCCCGGCGTCACCGAGGCCGACGTCGTCCACGCGATCGCCCACGAGGGCGCGCTGGACGCCGACGACGTCCTGGACCGCCGCACCCGCATCGGCCTCGTGCCCGCGGACCGCGCCAAGGCGGCTCCGGAGATCGCGAAGCTCCTCGCGGCGGTGTGACGGAAACAGAAGAACGGGGCGCCCCCTTGAGGGACGCCCCGTTCTCAGCGCAAGAACTTCAGTGCGAGGAGATCACTCGCCGATGACCGGCTTCGCGGCCCTGGGCGGCTCGACGAGCGACTCGCCCTCGATCCGCACCTTCCGCTTGTGCTCGCCGTCGCCACCCTGCTGGCCGCCTGCTCCGGCACCCATGGGCATGCCGCCCATCATGCCGCCGCCCGCGGCACCGCCGGGGCCGCGCGGCGCACCACCGGCAGCCGCCGCACCGGCGGCCGCACCGCCCGCGGCACCCTGCGACATGACACCGGCCGCACCACCGAACTGGGTCGCCGCGGTGCTGCCGGCGCCACCGCCACCGGCGGGGCCACCGAGACCGGCGGGAATCCCGCCACCGCCTCCGCCGCCCATGCCCTTGGGGATGCCGCCGCCTCCGCCGCCACCACCGCCGCCTGCCGCGGACACGGCGGACGCGCTGTGGTCGGTCGTCGGCGGGCGGTACCAGTCCGAGTTTCCACCGGTCGTCGGCATCGTGCCGATCGTCGGGGGCTTGGGCACGGTGCCGCCGGCCGCCGTCGTCGTGTCGGGCTCCCAGTGGCCGGGCACCCAGCGACCGGGACCGGTCCCCGTGCCCGCGCCGCCACCGACCCCGGACCCCACGCCGGGCGGGGTGTAGGGCGAACCGACCTGGCCGCCGCCGGCACCGCCACCGGCGCCACCGCCCGCGCCGCCGTGGGAGGCGGCGGGAGGCGTGTAGACCGGGCGGACGGACGGACCGGCGCCGACACCGGGGCCCTGGCCGTAGGAGCCCTGCCAGCCGCTCGCGTCGCCGCCCTGGTAGCCGGGCCGGACGTTGCTGAGGCCGTCGCCACCGGTGTTGCGACCGGCGGTGCCGCCGTTGGCGCCGCTCGTGAACGTCCCGCCGGCACCGCCGTGGGCCCGTTCCTGGTCGGAGCTGCCGAGGCCGTCGAAGCCGCCGGAGGTCGGCCGGCTGATGCCGCCGCCCGCGCCGCCGGCGCCCTTGTTGGCCATCGAGGAGATCGCGTCGATGACCTGCTCGGCGATCTTC
>NZ_DASVFL010000383.1:0-9708 GCF_036380075.1 Lentzea sp.
GGCGATGCACCACAGCTGCGATCGTGCTGAGCACAGCTTCGGCGCCTTCAGCACACCTCACGAGCTTCGAAGGTACAAGACCGTCCTCGGCCTCCAACCTCCGACTGGTGCCCGCAATGCCCGTCTGCGCTGTTTACCTGGCTAACAAGCTGCTGGCTCATCGCGAACGCAATCCCGGCTTGCAGCTCGTGTTCACCGCGAGAAGGGCGTCCTGCATCGCCGGTACAACTCCCGATTACGAGTCCAGTTGCCTGCCCTCGCTGGCAACCAAACGCTCGACTGGGTTCACTCAAGCCGGACATGATCTTCCAAGGACTGCGTGACCTATAAACGCGGCTTGCTGAGGACTAGATGCCGTGTGCTGAGGCTGGACGACTGGGCACGAACGCGGTTCTGCGAACGAACGGTAGTCACGCGTGACCGAGCCACTCAGCCTGGACACGCTGGCGCGTCAGTAAACTTCAATCGTTGAACACTTGGTGGATCCCCCCTTACGAGTCGAACTCCTTTGTAGACGGTGGCAAGGTGGTGTCATGAGTCCGCGCACAGGTCTCGCCCGCGTCCTCGACGACCTCGGCACCACGCTGATCGACCTCGTCCGGGGCGACCCGGCCCGGCCGGCCGACATCGGCGGCGTGGTGATCCACGACCCGGACGACGACCAGGCGCTGCCGCCGTCGGCGCTCGTCCTGGGCGTCGGGGTGCGGGAGCCCGCGGAGATCCTCGCGCGGCTGGGCCGGGAGGGTGCCGCGGCGCTCGTCCTGCGCGGCCCGGTCGAGGTCACCGAGGAGGTCGCCGCGGCCGCCGACCTCTCCGGCGTGGTGCTGCTCGGCCTCGCGCCCGGCGCGTCGTGGACGCAGCTGGCCGCGATGCTGCGGTCGTTGCTGGCCGAGGGCGAGGTCGACACGTCCGAGACGCTCGGCGGCGTGCCGGCGGGCGACCTCTTCGCGCTGGCCAACGCGGTCGCGTCGTTGATCGACGCCCCGGTGACGATCGAGGACCGCAGCTCGCGGGTGCTCGCGTTCTCGGGGCGCCAGGACGAGGCCGACGCCTCGCGGGTCGAGACGATCCTCGGCCGGCGGGTGCCCGCGCGGTTCTCGCAGCTGCTGGAGGCGCGCGGGGTGTTCCAGCACCTCTACCGCAGCGACCAGCCCGTCACGATCGAGGGGGCGGACTCCGACGACGGGTTCGTGCTGCCCAGGGTCGCGGTGGCGGTGCGGGCGGGCGACGAGTTCCTCGGCTCCATCTGGGCGGCGGTCCGCGCGCCGCTGTCCCCCGACTCCTCGCGGGCGTTCAGCGACGCCGCCAAGCTCGTGGCGTTGCACATGATGCGGCAACGGGCGGGCGCCGACGTGGAACGCCGGCTGCGCGCCGACCTGGTCTCGACCGCCGTCGAGGGCGGCGCGGGCGCGGCGGAGGCGGTGCGGCGGCTCGGGCTCGCGGACCAGTCGTGCGTCGTGCTCGCCCTGGCGCTGGCGCACTCGCACGGCGAGGACCCGGCCTCGCACGCCCGGCTGCTCGCCGAACGGCAGCAGATCGCCGACGCGTTCGCCATGCACCTGACGGCCGTGCACCCGCGCGCCGCCGCCGCGTTGATCAGCGACGTCGTCTACGCGATCCTGCCCGCCGAGTCGGAGGACAGGGCGTTCCGGATCGCGAACGACTTCCGCAACCGCATCGGCAACCACGTGCTGGTGGGCGTGGGACAGCCGGCGGACGGCCTGATGCTCGCGCGGTCCCGGGCCGGCGCCGACCTGGTGCTGCGGGTGCTGCGCGCCGGGCGGTCGTCGTGGTCGGTGGCGCGGGTGTCCGACGTGCACGGTGAGGGGCTGCTGCTGGAGCTGTCGGACCTCATCGCCGAACGCGGTGACACGCTCACCGGACCGGTCGCGCGGCTGATCGAGTACGACCGCAGGCACAACGCCTGCCTCGTCGAGACGCTGGGCGCGTGGCTGGACGCGTTCGGCGACGTGGCGGCCGCGTCCGCCGCCGTCTTCGTGCACCCCAACACCTTCCGGTACCGGCTGCGGCGGCTGTCGGAGGTCGGGGAGATCGACCTCAGCGACCCGAACGCGCGGTTCGCGGCGATGCTCCAGCTGCGGTTGTGGCGGCCAGGTGCCGCTGAGCCAGCTCGACGAACGCCCGCGTCGACGGGTGCGGCGCCGCCGAAGGCCACGCGAGGTGCACGATGATCGGCTCCGCGTCGGTCAGCGGCAGGTAGGTCACGCCGGGGTGCGGGTTGTGGTGGCTGGTGCCGGCCGCCGTGACGCCGACCGTCGTCCCGGTCGCGATCGAGGTGAGCCACTCGACCACGCCGGGCACGTCCACCGTGCGCGGCCGCGACCCGGCGGGCCACAGGTCCGCCGACGTGGTCGCCGCCGTCTCGCAGACCGCGACGCACTCCCCCGCCAGGTCGTCGAGCACCAGGGCGGCGCGCGACGCCAGCGGGTGGTCGTCGGCGACGGCCGCGACGCGGGGTTCCTCGATCAGCGCGACGTGCTCGACACCCTCGCCGGACGCCCCGCTGCGCAGCACCGCCACGTCGGCCTCGCCGCGCCGCAGCGCCGCCTCCGGGTCGTCGGAGCGGCGGATGCGGACCAGCACGTCCGGGTGCTCCGCGCGCCACTCGCGCAGGAACGGGATCGTGAACCGGCCGAGCGCGGCCCAGGCGAAGGTGAGCCGCAGCGGCTGGGGGCGCACGGCGTCGGCCAGCGCCGTGTCCAGCGAGGTGAGGATGCGGTGGCTGTGCTCCCAGAGCCGGTGGCCGGCGTCGGTCAGGGCGACGTGGCGGGTGGTGCGGTCGGCGAGCCGCACGCCCAGGCGCCGTTCGAGCTGGTCGAGCGTGCGGGACAGCGCGGGCTGCGTGACGTGCAGCGCCAGGGCGGCCGCGGTGATCGAACGGTGGTCCCCGATCGCGGCGAGCGCCCGGAGGTGACGCAGCTCGACATTCATGACTGCCGATCATAAGTGCTGCACGAACGGCATTTCTCAGGCCGTGGAACCGCGCCTAGCGTCGAGGGCATGAGGATTCTGCTCGTAGGAGCCACCGGCACGCTCGGCACCGCGCTGCACCAGGGGCTCGCCGCACGCAAGCACGACGTCGTCACCGTCTCCCGCACCGGGGGCGATCTGCAGTACGACGTCACCGACCCGGACCAGGTGGCCGACCTCTACCGGACCGTCGGCCAGGTGGACGCCGTCGCCGTCGCCGCCGGCAGCGTGCCCTACCGGCCGGTGGACGAGCTGACGGTCGCCGACTACCAGGCCGGGCTGACGGGCAAGGTGCTGTCGCAGGTCGCGCTCGTCAAGGAGGGACTCACGCACGTCGCGGAGTCGTTCACGCTGATCACGGGCGTGCTGGCGCGCGAACCGATCGTCACCGGCGCCGCCGCCTCGATGGCCAACGGCGCGCTGGAGGCGTTCGTGCGCGCGGCCGCCATCGAGATCGCCCCGCAGCGCATCAATGCCGTGAGCCCGACGGTGTTCACCGAGTCGTTGGACGTCTACGGCGACTTCTTCCCCGGCATGAAGCCGGTGCCGCTGGCCGACGTGGTGCAGGCGTATGTCCGGTCGGTCGAGGGACGGCAGACCGGGCAGGTCTACGTGCCCTGAACGGTCACCCGGCTCAGCAGCCGGTCGACGAGGTCGGGCAACGGCTTCGCGCCCGCGCTCTCGAGCCACAGCGCGATCCCGGTGCGCACGGTGGCGAGGAACGTCGACGCCATCAGCCGGGCCAGCTCCTCGTCCGGTTCCCGCAGGACCAGCACGGCGGTCAGGTCGCGTTCGAGCGCGACCTGGTCGCCTGCCTGTCGTGCGATCAGCGAAGGATGCCGGCGCAACAGCCGCAGCTGGGCCATCCACTCGATGTCCGGGACGGGCCGGGCGCGGTAGAGCTCGGCCGTCGCCGCGCGCAGCGCCTGCCACGCCCCCTCACCCTCCGGCCGGCCCGCGACCCGGGCGACCAGCGCCCGCGTGCGCTCGCGGTCGGCGTCCACGACCGCATCCTCCTTGCTGGTGAAGTAGTTGGAGAACGTCCGGCGCGACACCCCCGCCTCGTCCGCGATGTCCTCGACCGTCACCCCGTCGAGACCGCGCTCCATCGCGAGGCGCAGCGCCGCCCCCGCCAGCGACCGCCGGGTCACCGCCTTCTTGTGCTCGCGATGAGTGGTGAGGGTCTCCATGCACCCAGCGTAGCCGTGGAGTAAGTTTCTCATTGCGCAAATTTGCACAACGCGCAAGAATTGCAGGGACGAAGGGGCGGGACGTTGAAGATCGAGACTCAGGCGATGGGGCACCGCCAGGTGCTGGAGTCGCTGTCGGGGTTGCTGCTCGCGCTGTTCGTGGCCATGGTCAGCTCCACGGTGGTCTCCACCGCGCTGCCCCGCATCATCGGCTCGCTGAACGGCACGCAGACCCAGTACACGTGGGTGGTCACCGCCACCCTGCTCACGGCGACGGCCACGACCCCGATCTGGGGCAAGCTCGCCGACCTGTTCAACAAGAAGACGCTGGTCCAAGCCGCGATCGTGATCTTCGTGATCGGGTCGCTGGTCAGCGGCTTCGCCCAGGACACCGGTCAGCTGATCGCCGCCCGCGCGTTCCAGGGCATCGGCGTCGGCGGCCTGCAGGCACTCGTGCAGGTCGTGATCGCCGCGATCATCCCGCCGCGGGAGCGCGGCCGTTACAACGGCTACCTGGGCGCGGTCATGGCCGTCGCGACGGTCGGCGGCCCGCTGCTGGGCGGTCTGATCGTCGACGTGTCGTGGCTCGGCTGGCGCTGGTGCTTCTGGGTCGCCGTCCCGATCGCCGCGCTGGCGTTCGTGGTGCTCCAGGCGACGCTGAAGCTGGAGACCGTCCGCCGCGAGAACGTGAAGATCGACTACCTCGGCGCGGCGCTGATCGCCGCCGGTGTGAGCGTGCTGCTGATCTGGGTCTCGTTCGTCGGCAACTCGTTCGACTGGCTGTCGTGGCAGACCGCCGCCATGGTCGGCGCGGGTGTGGTGCTGCTCGGCGCGGCCGTCGCGGTGGAGCGCAAGGTCTCCGAACCCGTCGTCCCGCTGCACATCGTCGTCCAGCGCACCCCGGCGCTGGCGATCATCGCGAGCCTCGCGGTCGGCATGGCCATGTTCGGCGGCGCCGTCTTCCTCGGCCAGTACTTCCAGATCGGCCGCGGCTACTCCCCCACCGAGGCGGGCCTGCTGACGATCCCGATGATGGCCGGCGTGCTGCTGTCGTCGACGATCTCCGGCCGTCTGATCAGCCGCACGGGCAGGATCAAGCCCTACATCGTGGCGGGCACGATCACCCTGGTGGTCGGCTTCCTCGGCCTGGGCATGGTCGACCACGCCACCGCGCTGTGGATCGTCGGCATCGCGATGGCCGTGGTCGGCATCGGCGTCGGCATGACGATGCAGAACCTCGTGCTGGCGGTGCAGAACAGCGTGCCGCTGAGCGAGCTGGGCGCGGCGAGCGCGTCCGTCACGTTCTTCCGGTCGCTGGGCGGCACGATCGGCGTCTCGGTGCTCGGCGCCGTGCTCGCCAACCGCGTCACCGCCGACCTGTCCGCCGCGCTGCACGTGCCCGCGGGCCAGTCGACCGGCAGCACCAGCGCGTTGAACCTCAACGCCCTGCCGCCGCAGGTGCAGACGATCGTGCACACCGTCTACGGCGACGCCACCGCGCACATCTTCCTGATCTCCGCCGCGGTGGGCGTGATCGGCGTGGTCGCGGCACTGCTCCTCAAGCCGATCACGTTGCGCACCACGATCGATCTCGAGAAGAAGGAAGCAGACTCGGCTGTCGCTCGCTAGCCGCTGAGGGGGAACTGATGAGAGCCGGCGTGAACGCCTTCGAGTCCACTGTGGACTGCTTCGGTCCCGCCGCCCGGCCGTCGGCGCGGACCATCATGGTCGGCGTCGACGGCTCCGACACCGCGATGCGGGCGGCGGCGTCCGCGTTCGGGCTGGCCCGCCGCCAGGGTGCCCGGCTGGTCGTCACGTTCGTGGCGTGCCACTCGTCCCTGGCGGCGCTCAGCCCGGCGGTGGCGTCGGTGTTCGAGCACGAGGCCACCGCGAAGCTCCACGCCGAGCTCGCCGGCCAGGTCCGGTCGGCGGCGGAGGAGCTGGACGTGCCGGTGACGTTCGTCAAGGCGTTCGGCGACCCGTTCACCGTGCTGCGCGAGTCCGCCGACCAGTGCCAGGCCGACATGGTGGTGGTCGGCGCCTCGCAGCAGGCGGGGCACCGGTTCGCGGGCTCGGTGGCGACGAGGCTGATCCGCTCCGGGCGCTGGCCGGTTCTCGTCGTGCCCTGACCTGCGACTTCAAGGTCTTCCGCAAGGATTCCACACGGCGGGGCCCCGATCCTCGAGCAGTCTCGAACTCAGCTCAAGGAGTCCCATGCCCCAGTCCAGGTTCGTCGTCGCGTTCGCCCTCACCGCGAGCGCGGCGCTCGCCACGGCACCCACCGCCACGGCCGCCGACTACCCCAAGGTCGAGATCATCAAGCAGCACCTGCAGTACGGCGCGACCTACATGACCGGTGAGGTCGCCTTCTACAACCGCAGCGCCGGTGTCGACGGCGTCGCGCACATCGTGGGGTGCCGCACGATCTTCGCCACGACGATCAACCTCGAGGCGACCGGCAAGGAGGAGATGATCGACGAGCGCAGCACCAGCCGCAAGTGCGACGGCGACTTCCCCGTCCACCTCAACGTGCCCGCGGACATCGCGGGCGGCGCCGACCGCGTGTACCTCGAACTGCGCGATGGCGACGGCAAGTCCTTCAACCCGCTGGTGGACATGAAGTACCGGCTCCGCTGAGCCGGCACGCCGTCGTCGCGGACGCCGCGACGTACCCGGATCGCTGACATGACGCCGCACGCTGGTCAGTACTCTTCCTCCCCGGGGGAGGCTGATCAGCGTGTTGCGCGTACTGGGCGAGGTCTCGGCGGAGCTGGGTCCTCCCAAGCAGAGGTGCCTGCTCGCCGCGCTGGCCGTGGACGCGGGCCGGGTCGTGCCGGTGGACCGGCTGCTCGACCGGGTGTGGGGTGACGCCGTGCCGTTGCGCGGACGGGAGACGCTGCACAGCTACGTCTCGCGCGCACGCCAGGTCATCGGTTCCGACGTGGCGATCGAACGCCGGTCCGGCGGCTACGTGCTGACCGGATCCGTTGACCTGCAACGGTCCCGGGAGCTCGGGGCGCGGGCCAGGGCGGCCGCGCCCGCCGAGGCCGCCCGGCTGTTCGGCGAGGCGCTGGCGCTGTGGCACGGCGAACCGCTGGCGGGGATCTCCGGCGAGTGGGCGGACCAGGAACGCGACCGGCTGGTCCTGGAACGGCTGGCGCTGGTGCACGACCTCGCCGACGCGCGGCTGGCCCTGGGCCACGGCGGCCGGCTCGTCGCGGAGCTGTCGGCCGCGGCGGCGGAGCGGCCGTGGGACGAGCGGATCGCCGGCCAGCACCTGCTCGCACTGCACCAGGCCGGGCGCACCGCCGACGCGCTGGAGACCTACCGGAGGGTGCGCGAGCGGCTCGTGGAGGAGCTCGGCGTGGAACCCGGTGCGGCACTTCGGAACCTGCACGCCCTGCTGCTCGCCGGGACACCCCAGCCGGCCGCGGCCGTACCCCGCCATCTCCCCGCCGCGCCCACACCGTTCGTGGGACGCGCCGAGGAGCTGGAGGCGCTCGACGCCGCCGTGGACGCGTCGACCGGCACGGTGGTGATCTCGGCGATGGCCGGTGCGGGCGGCATCGGCAAGACCTGGCTCGCGCTGCACTGGGCCCACGCGCGGGCCGCGCGCTTCCCCGACGGCCAGCTGTTCGTCGACCTGCTCGGGTTCACCCCGGACACCGAACCGCTGGACCCCGCGGGCGTGCTGCGCGGGTTCCTGGACGCGCTGGGCGTCGACGCCGCCCAGGTCCCGGCCGAGGCGCACGCGCGAGCCGCGTTGTTCCGCAGCCTCGTCGCCGACCGCCGGATGCTGGTGCTGCTCGACAACGCCGCGGCAGCCGACCAGGTGGTGCCGCTGCTGCCCGGCACCAGCACCTGCACGGTCCTGGTGACGAGCCGCCGCGTCCTGCCCACCCTGGTCGCCCGGCACGGCGCCCACCACCTCGGCCTCACGACCCTGGCGGCCGAGGAGGCCAGAACCCTGCTGGCACAACGGCTCGGGCCCGCCTGCCTGGCCGAGGAGCCGGAGGCGGCCGAAGACCTGCTCGACTGGTGCCGCGGTTTCCCGCTGGCACTGGGCCTGCTGGCGGGACGCGTGCTCACCAACCCCGGCCTGCCGCTGGCAGAACTAGCGAAGGAGCTGCGCGAGCTCGGCGCGGAGGCCCTGGACGACGACCCGGCGGCGGGCCTGACCGCGGTGTTCGCCGCCTCCGAACAGGCTCTGACCGCCGAGCAACGCCGGGTCTTCTGCCTGCTCGGCCAGGCTCCCGGCGCGGACATCGGCCTGGCGGCCGCGGCGAACCTGACCGGCCTGACAACCGCCGGCACCGCCCGCGTGCTGCGCGAGCTCACCACGACCTCGTTGGTGCACCAGAACTCCCGCGGCCGGTACGCCATGCACGACCTGGTCCGCGAGCACGCGGCGAAAACGGCCGCACCCGACACGCGGGCATCGCGCCGTGTGCGGGACTTCTACCTGCACACCGCACGCCTTGCGGCCCAACGGTTCGCACCGGTCCAGTCGACCGCCGACCTCGCGCCCGCAGCAGAGGGCGTGTGGCTGGCCGACCTCCCGGACGCCACCGCCGCAGTCACCTGGCTGGACGAGGAGTTCGCCGTCCTGCGACACCTGCTGCACCAGGCCGCGGCGGACGAGCGGCACAGGACGGTCTGGCAGATCGCGTGGAACCTGCGCACCTACGTCCACCGGCAGGGCCAGTACGCCGAGGACCTGGAAATGTGGCAACTGGCCGCGGCAGCGACCCTCCACCTCCCGGACCCGAAGGACAGAGTGCGGTCCCACTTCCGCCTGGGCCGCGCGTTCGTCCAACTCAACCGCCTGGACGAGGCCTCCACCGCCCTGGAACAAGCACTGGCCCAAGCACAGGAACACAACCTCGGCGAACAGGTCCTGGTGCACTGCGAGCTGGCAGCGATGTGGGAGGGCCGCGGCGACGAGCACAAAGCACTGTCCCACGCACACCAGGCACTGACCGCGTCCAGAACCACGGGCGGCGAACTGCTGGTGGCGCAGTCCTTGAACCTGGTGGGCTGGTACGCCACCAGAACCGGCGACCACGACCTGGCCCGCCTCCACTGCGAGGAGGCCCTGACCTTGTACCGCAAGCACGACTACCAGGCCGGCGTGGCGAACACACTGGACAGCCTCGGCCACGTGGACCACCAAACCGGCCGCCACCGCGAGGCGATCACCCGATTCCACGAGTCGATCGCCGTACTACGCGAACTGGGCCACCACGCCGACATAGCGGACGTAGTAGAGCACCTCGCCCCAGCACACGCCGCACTGGGCGAGCATGAACAAGCAGAAGCAGCCTGGACCGAGGCGCTGACCTTGTACGACCGTTTCGGCCGCACCGCCGACGCCACCCGCTTGCGCACTCAACTGGCCAACCACACAAGGAACAACCGGTGACGCGAAGCCGAAGGCGAGCAGTCTTGGCTTTTGCTCTTGCTCTTGGCTTGTGAGCGAAGCTCCAGCGGTGGGTGCCCCGTCACGAGTCGCGCCACAGCACGTGCT
>NZ_DASVFL010000384.1:0-29970 GCF_036380075.1 Lentzea sp.
GACGTGGCCCAAGAACAACGCGGAGTTCTGGCGGACGAAGATCGAGACGAACCGGCGGCGTGATCTGGACACGGACCAGAAGCTCGCCGACGTCGGCTGGCTGGCGGTTCGGGTGTGGGAGCACGAGACGGCTTCGGCCGCGGCCGCCCGCGTGCGCGAGATCGTGCGCAGCAGGCGGCCGGGCTGACCGAGAAACGGCTTCAGCGGACCGAGGTCAAGCCTGTGTCGTGGGCAGCAGCGGCTTCTCGTAGAGGCCGGGGTCCCACGCGGCGCCGACCACGCGGTCCAAGTCGGCCGTCTCGAACTTCCTGCCGAGTGCTGCGGCGAGAACGTGCGCGGCGAGCCGCGGCGGGATCGCGTTGCCGACCTGCTGGGCGATCTGCTTCCCCGACCACGGGTAGTCGACCGGGAAGGTCTGCAGCCTGCCGCTTTCCTCCGGTGTGAACCTTTCGAGCTCACGCGAGAGCGAAGCGGTGCTGTAGAGCCTGTTCCGCGAGATCTTGCCGGTCACCGTCGCGGAGGGCTCGTCCGACCGACGCCTGCCGCGGTCCTTGGGATCACCGCCGGTGCCGTAGTTGGAGACGACGACGAACTTCTTCCGATCAGGAAGCACGTCTTCCATCGACACCCAGGGCAGGAGATCGCTGTCGCCTTCGGACCTCGACCTGCCCTTGCGGTAGAGGCGGTGTGAGGGCTTGGGCAGCTCGGCCTTGCCGTGGCGACGGGCGATCAGGATCGCCCGGCGGCGTGTCTGCGGCACGCCGAACTGCTCGGTGTGGAGAACGCCGCAGGCGACGTTGTACTCCAGCCCCTGCAGCGCCTTGGCGTAAGCGTCCCAGACGGGGAGCACGGCAGGAACCTGCTCCAGCACAACGGCTTCGTAGGGCTTGCCACCGCGGTGAGCTCCGAGGATCCAGCGCATCGGCTCGAGAACCAACCCCGTGCGCTCGTCGTCGTTGCCGTGCAGCTTGCTCACTTCTTCGGTGACGTCCTCGCCGTCCACGACCATGCGGTGCAGGTACTCGAGCACCTGGTCCAGCGACCGCCTACCCGCTCCACCGCCCGCGACCGTGTACGTCTGACAAGGAGGCCCACCGGCGAGGACGGTCGCGTCCGGAAAGTCCTCCGGACCGAACTTCCGGACATCGGAGTGCTTCGTGACCAGGCCGGCCTTGGTCCTGGTGGCACACGCGTCGTCGTCCCATTCGATGCCGGTCACGTTGATCCCGAGCCAGTGCGCGGCGACGTCGAGGCCACCGGGTCCCGCGAACAGGTCGACCATGTGGGTCTGCGCAGACGGGAACAGCTGCGGCTGCACAGAGGCGGTCATGGGGCCGGAGTTTATCTCTTCGATCCGGTACTCCAGGTAGCCCACTCCGACGTCCACGTCGGAGTGGGCCGCAGGTCTAGCGGAACCTCCACGTCTGCGCCGCCGACCCGTTGCACGTCCACAGGTTCAGGCGCGTACCGACAACAGTCGACGAGCCCGGGTTGTCCAGGCACAGCCCCGACTGCGGGTTCACCACCGTCCCGTCGGACCGCACGCGCCACTGCTGCGCGCCGGTGCCGTTGCACTGCCAGAGCTGCACGAGCGTGCCATCCGTGGTGCCGCCGTTGTCGACGTCCAGGCACTTGCCGGCGATGGCGATGGTGCCGTCGGCGACCACGCGCCACCGTTGGGCGTAGGTGTTGTTGCACGTCCAGATCTGCACCGGGTTGCCGTCGGCGGTGGCGCCCCTGTCGTTGTCCAGGCAGAGGCCCGAGGGCAGTTCCACGGCGCCGGCGCCGGACGGGAGGCGGTCGGCCGGTAGGGCTGGGGTGTTGCGGTGGTAGAAGTCGACGGCCAGGTAGTTGGCGGTCTTGCGGGCCGCCGGTTCGCAGAAGCGGCGGGCTCGGTCGGCGGCCTTCGTGTTGTCGGTGGCCACCGTGCCCTCGATCGGGACGTCGCGGAAGTGGTTCATGACGTACAGCGGGCGGAAGTTCGTTTCCGTTGTGGTCAGGGGCTTGTCCGGCCAGCGGGAGTAGCAGGACCAGTCGGAGCTGCCGAGTCCCGCGCCCATCGACCAGTAGTTCTCGACCGTCCAGTCCTTCTGGTACAGCACGCCCGTGTTCTCGCGGCCGTCCCTGCCGTGGCTGGTGAAGATCAGCAGGCGCTTGCCGGAGGCCTGCATCTGCGACAGCGTCGGCCAGCCGTTCTCGCGCACTCCCTCGGCGCGGTGGAGCACGTCGCCCAGGCCCTGCACGCGGGCCAGTTCGGAGCGCAGGACGTCGGCGGAGACGTAGTCCTCCAGGAACACCGTCACGATCTCCGTCGGGCGTGACTTCAGGAAGTCGACGATGCGCTGGAGGTCGACGTTCAGCGCCACGGGCTTGCTGACGAGGGTGCAGCTGTTGTGGCACAGGATCGCGCCGTCGGGGGTCTCGTGGATGTCCAGCATGAAGCCGCGGACGCCTTCGTTGAGCTGCTGCACGATGCCGCGCGACTGGTTCGGGGCGATGTCGGCGAACGCGAAACCGCCGTCCACGCCGTTCGCGAAGGCGTTGTGGGTGGTCAGGAACGTCATCTCGTCCAAGCGCGGGTCTGCGGGACGGGGCACGCGGACCGGGTCGACCGGGGTCAGGAACCACGTGTCGGCGCCGGTGCCGACGCGGACCTGGTCGGTGCCGGCGGCGATGAGGTAGCGGTCGGCGGCGGGGTCCTTGAACCGGTACCCGTCCTGGTCGTCGAGGACGGCGGTCCAGCGGGCGGTGTCGCTGGCGCAGCTGGTCATCTGGACGGCGTCGCCGGCGCGGCCCAGGCACTGGCCGCCTTCGGACAGGGTGCTGCCGTTCCAGGAGAACTGCTGGCGGTCCTCGTTGCCCTTGGGGCGGTGCTGGACCACGGACGAGCCGGACACGGCGGCGTTCTGGCCGGTCACGGCGCTCTGCAGGTAGTAGTTGCCGTTGGGGGCGGCGGCCGCGTCGACGGGGACGAGCAGCAGCGACAACAGCGCGAGTGCAGGGATGATGCGCATGGCGTGAAGGCTCACGCATCGAGGTGAACATGAAAAGACTTCACGTCGAAGTTCGTCCCAAACCGAGGCGTGTGTGGGCCGGACCACAAAACCCGTTGCAGCGAACGGTGGTGTCCAGGGGGTTTCTCCCACCGCACACGACTACGAGGAGAAGGGGACGGCGTGGGGTTCGACCAGTTCGTCGCTGACCGGCTGGACCGGCTGCTGGGGTACGCCACGGCGATCACCTGCGACAAGCACCTGGCGCAGGACATCGTGCAGAACGTGCTCATGCGCGCGCAGGGCAAGTGGGAGCGCATCGGAGCGATGGACGCTCCCTATCTGTACGTGAAGCGCATGGTGACCAACGACTACCTGTCGTGGCGGCACCGCAAGGCCGCGCGGGAAGTCGCCGTGGAACGCGCCGAGCTCGCCAGGCATGTGCCGTCGATGGCCGATCCGGCCGACGCACACGCCGAACGCGAGGCCATGCGCGCACGGATCGCCATCCTGCCTCGCAAGCAACGTGCGGCGCTGGTGCTGCGGTTCTACGAGGACTGCACGGACGCGGAGATCGCACAGGTGCTCGGCTGCGCGGAATCGACCGTGCGCAGCCAACTCTCTCGCGCACTGCAGACACTGCGCGCCCACGAAATCGCTCGATCCGCCACCCTGGGGGTGCACTCGTGAACGACCTCATCCGCCGGGCCATCGCCGCCGAGGCCGAGGACCGCGTCGACCCCCGGACCGTGCTGGCCGAGCTGCACAAGGCCAAGAAGCGCCCCAAGCCGTGGGGGCTGATCGTCGGCGTCGCCACGCTGACCGCCGCCGCCGCGGCCGCCGCGGTCATCGTCCCGACGGCGATCAAGAAGACCGACGCGTCGCCCGCCGCGCAGACCGCTCCGGCGACCGACCAGACCGTGCTGCTCATCGGCTCCGACGACATCGGCAACACCGACGCGCTCGTGCTCGCGCGGTTCCCGGCGGACGGGCGCTCGGCCTCGGTCGTGTCGTTGCCGCGGGACGTCTTCGTGGACGGCGAGAAGCTCAACAGCCTGTTCGCCGAGGACCCCGCGAAGCTCGTCACCGCGGTCGAGCGGACGACCGGCGTGAAGGTCGACCACCACGCCGCCGTGAAGATGTCGGAGTTCGGCAGGATCTCGCAGGTCGTCGGCGGCGTGGAGGTGTGCCTGAAGGCGGCCTCGACCGACCCGGTTTCCAAGGTCGGCTTCCCCGCCGGGCGGCAGGTCCTCTCGGGTGACCGGGCGCTCGCGTTTCTGCGGCAGCGGATGGGCCTGCCGAACGGCGACCTCGACCGGGTCAGGCGGCAGCAGGCGTTCCTCGCCGGGCTGGCCTCGCAGGTCACGAAGGACAAGGCGGTCGCGCTCGCCCGCGAGGCCGGCGGCGCCGTCGTGGTCGACAGCGGCTGGGACGTGCTGGAGTTCGCGCAGCGCTTCAGCGGCCCGATCACGGTCAGCGCGACGACGCTGCCGGTGAGCGAACCCGTCGACCACCAGGGCAAGGGGTACGGGCTCGACGTCGACCCGGCGAAGTCGAAGGAGTTCGTCGACAAGGCCCTCCAGGGCGGTGACACCTCCGGCGGGGACGGCTGCGTGGCCTGACCTTCACCCCAACGGAGCATCAAGTCCCCCGGTTGTACCGCCGATGACCAGCGTGTAGCCCGCCGGACGGCCGCTACGATCATCGCGTGCGCGAACCCCTCGAACGAGACGGCGAGATCGCGCACATCCGCGAAGCTCTGGACGCGGCCACCCGTGGTGATGGTCGTGTCGTCGTCATCGAGGGCCGTGCCGGCATCGGCAAGACCAGGCTCGTGCACGAGTGCCGCGAGCTGGCCAAGGAACGCGGGTTCGGACGCCTCCAGGCCGTCGGCGACGCCCTGGAGAGCGCCATGGCGTGGGGCGTCGTCCGGCAGATGGTCGAGCGGTCGGTGTCGCGGTACTCCGGTGGGATCCGCGAGAAGATCCTGGCCGGGCCGTCCGGGGCGGCGTTGCGGGCGCTGGACGACGCCGCGCTCGATCCCGGCGAGGCCGAGCTGGCCCGCACGCTGCACTCGCTGTGGTGGGTCGCGGTGGACCTCTCGTCCACCCGCCCGCTGCTGATCACGGTCGACGACGCGCACTGGGCCGACCTCTCGTCGCTGCAGTTCCTGGTCTACCTGTCGCGCCGGATCGCCGACCTGCCGATCGCGCTCGTCGTCGCGACCAGGCCGCCGGCGGACAACGCCGGGCCGCTCGCGCAGCTCAGCGTGTCCGCCGACCGGTTGCTGCCGCGCCCGCTCACCACGGGTGCCCTCGCCACACTGGTCGGCGGGCACCCCGACGTCGTCACCGCCCTGCACGCCGCGAGCGGCGGAAACCCCTTCCTCACCGGCGTTCTGGTCGACGAACTGGCCGCGCTCGGCCTGCCGCTGGACGACCCGGCCACGGCGGAGAAGGTCGGCACGCTGGGCCCGGCCACGGTCTTCCGCGCCACGCTGGGACGGTTGCCCGCGCAGGCCGTCGCGCTCGCGGGCGCGGTCGCCGTCCTCGGGTCGCACGCGGATCCCTGGCAGGCGGCGGAACTGGCGGAGGTCACCGACCTGCCGGCCGCGGTCGAGGCCCTCACCGCAGCGAACGTGCTCGTCACCGGCGACCACCTGGGGTTCGTGCACCCCGTTGTGCGCGAAGCGGTTCTGGCCGGACTCGGACCGATCGCCCGTGCCTCGCTGCACGCCGGGGCCGCGAAAGCGTTGCAGGAGCAGCACGCACCGGCGGACCGGATCGCGGCGCACCTCGTCCACGCTCCCAAGGGGACGCTCCCGAACGCCGCGGAAGTGTTGCGCAGGGCCGCTTCCGCGTTGCTCGCGGCAGGTGACGCGCGCACGGCCGCTGCCCACCTGACGCGGGCGGTGGACGAGAAGCCCGACGACGCGGGCTTGCGCGCCGACCTCGGCAGGGCACTGCTGCGCACCGGTGACGCGGTCAACGCGCACCGGCACCTGAAAGCTGCGGCACAAGGACTTCCGGACGCGGAACTGGTGGCGGCGGCGGCCTCGGCGACCGCGGCGCTGGAAGGCCCGGCGGCGGCGATCGCGGAGCTGACCGAGGCCATCGACGCACGGCCGGACGGCGAGTCGCGGCTGCACCTGGAGGCACGGCTCGCGGTGTTCCGCTCGTTCCTGCCCGACCAGCGCCGCACGGCGTCCGCGCACCTGAGCGCCTACAAGGGCCTGGCGGGCGGCACCCCGGACGAACGCACGCTGCTCGGCCTGCTCGCGCAGATGGGCCGCTACGAGGTGTGGCCGCACGACGAGGTCGCCGCGACCGCGACGCGGGCGCTGGCCAACGGCGCCTACCTCGACGACGCGACGGGCAGCACGGACGCGATGGTCGCGTGGCTGGTGGCGTTGCTCGCGCTGATGGCCGCGGACGGCGTCGACACCGCACGGCACGAGATCGACCGCGCGCGGCTGAGGGTCCGGCAGCACGGTTCGCCGATCGAGTTCGCGATGGTGGCGAACGCGTCGCTGTTCCTGAACTGGCGCGTGGGGAACATGCCGGTCGTCGAGGCGGAGGCCGAGGGCGCGCTGGCCGCCGTCGCGCACGAGGACCCGGTGTCCGAGGTGATCAGCCTGCGGGCGACCTCGACGCACTTCGCGGTCTACGCGGCGCTCGAACGGGGTGACGTCGCCGCGGCCACGGGCTTCGTCACCGCCTTCGACACCCGGCACGCGGACGCCCGGCTGACCATGCCGATGATCTGGCTGCACGAGGTGCGGGCGCTGATCGCGCTGGCCGAGGGCGACGCGCGGCGGGCGATGTCCGAGGCCTACCGCCAGCGCGACGCGATGCACCAGGTGCACGTCGACCCGCCGACGATCCCGTGGCGCGGCCCGGCGGCCAGGGCGGCGCTGCTGCTCGGCCGGCAGGAGCTCGCGCTGGAGCTGGCGGCCGAACAGCTCGACGTGGCACGCGGGTGGGGCGCGGCGACCGAGGTCGGCGCGGCACTGCGGCTGCTCGCGCACGCCGACCCGGACGGGCGCCTCGAGCTGCTGACCGAGTCGGTCGCCACCCTCGAGGACGCTCCCGCACGGCTGGAGCTCGCCCGCTCGCTGGTCGACCTGGGCGAGGCGCTGCGGGTGGCCCGGCGGCGCACGGACGCGCGGGACCCGCTGCACAGGGCGATCGACCTGGCCGAGACGTGCGGCTCGACGACACTGCGGACGCGCGCGGTGGAGGCGCTGGAGGCCCTCGGCGACCGGCCGCGCCGCCAGGTGGTGCTGGGCGCGGAGGCGTTGACGGCGTCCGAACGGCGCGTCGCGGACCTCGCGGCGGCCGGGCGGGCGAACCGGGAGATCGCGCAGGAGCTGTTCGTGACGCCCAAGACCGTCGAGAACCACCTCGGCCGGATCTACACGAAGCTCGGAATCGCCGGTCGCCGGGACCTGGCCCGCGTGCTCGCCTGAGACAGAGCGCCGTGGGGGTGGTCCTGATACACCCAACTTCCCCGCTCCGCGGTTGAGGGTTCTCCCCTCATGCCCTCGGGGGTCCGTCCCGGCGAATCTTGTGTCACCACAGGGGAACACGAGACAGGGGACACCGACATGATCCGCAACGCCCTCATCGCCGCCGCCGCTCTCACCGCCGTCGTCGCACCCGCCACCGCGGTCGCCGACCCGGTCATCGGCACCCCGCCGCCGTGCGTCGGCGCCGCCGACCTGGCCGGAGCCGACTTCAACGTCAAGAAGTGCGGCGTGAGCGACGTGGACCAGCACCGCGCCGGCCTGTCGGGCAACGGCGGCGCCTACTGCGGCCCCGCCTCCCTCTACAACGTCCTGCACTACTGGGGCCACGAGAAGGACGCGCCGGTCGGCTGGCTGACCACGAAGGTCGGCGACCTGAACCCGAAGGACCCGGCGGACTTCAGCGTCATCACCAACTCGATCTGGCGGATCGGCGTCGACGCCAAGTACGACGGCGGCACCAACCTCACCAACCTGCGCAAGGCGTGGGACATCGCCACCAAGCCCGCCCGCGACGCCGGCTGGACCACCTCCGCGGGTGTCGTGAGCACCAACACCGTGCCGGACTTCGGCGGCGAGCTCGCGAAGAAGCTCAACGAGGGCCCGATCCAGCTCGTCTACGGCCGCTACAAGGCCGGTCCGGCCACCGGCTCGTTGCAGCGCACCGGCGGCCACATCGTCACGGTCGTGTCCGCGACGGGTTCGTTCAACGGCAACACCGTCTCGCTGAAGCTGGCCGACCCCGGCCGCGCCGGGGACAGCGGCCAGGGCGACTACCTCTACACCCAGTCCGCCTACGAGTCGCTCGACGTCACGCTGACCAAGCGCGTGATCACCGAGTACGTGCCGGTCAAGGACGACGAGGACACCCGCGAGGACGAGTCGCAGCAGCCGGGCACCTACCGGACCGTGACGCGCTGGGAGCTGACCGGGGACCGCTACCCCAGCGACAAGACCCGGCAGATGGTCGAGGGCTTCAACTGGTTCGACATGACCAAGTGACCCGACGAGCCTCCAGGGCCGCACCCGCCACGGGTGCGGCCCTCCGCCGTGCCCGGGGTCAGGACGGCCGTGCGGATCCGGGTGGCTGATCGAGCCGTAGCCTGGAGGTATGCGCGTTCTTGTGGTCGCTGCGCCGCTGCTGGGCCATGTGTTCCCGTTGATGCCGCTCGCCCTCGCCCTGCGCGACGCGGGCCACGACGTCGTGGTCGCGACCGGCGGCGAGGCCCTGCGGGTCCGCGACTCCGGGCTGACCGTCGAGGACGTCGTCCCGGCGAACGTCCGGTTCGGACCGATCGCGTTGCGCATCGTGCTCGCGCACCCGCTGGTGGCCAGGCGGGAGCTGCGCGGCAGCGGCGGGCTGGACTTCGTGTCCCGGCTCTTCGGCGCGGTCGGCAACGCGATGCACGGGCCGTTGCGCGAGCTCGCCGAACGCTGGCGGCCCGACATCGTGGTGCACGAACCGCTGGCCGCCGCCGGGTCCGCGCTGGGCGTGCCGTCGGTCGTCCACGACGTGTCGCTCTTCGACGGCGTGGACCTGACGGCCGCGGTCGGCGCGCGGATGAGGGCCGACGTGCGTTCTCCCACCACGATCCTGCGCACGGCGCCCAAGAGCCTCGTGGAGTTCCTCGGTGGACGGCCGCTGCGGTTCGTCCCCTACAGCGGCGACGGCGAGGTGCCGCGGTGGCTCGCCGAACCCTCCGGCAAGCCGCGCATCCTCATCAGCCGCAGCACCGCCCCCGGTCCCGGCTCCGCGCGCATGATGGACGCCGTCACGAAGGTCGCGCGGGACGTGGACGCCGAGTTCGTGCTCGTCCGGCCCGCGCGGACCGAGGGGCTGCCGGAGAACGTGAAGGCCGTCGGGTGGGTGCCGATCCCCCGCGTGCTGCCGTTCTGCGACGGGATCGTGCACCACGGCGGCGCGGGCACGCTGCTCGGCGCGCTCGCGGCCGGCGTGCCGCAGCTGGTCGAGCCGGGCCCCGGCGACCGGACCGTGCACGCGAGGACGCTCAGCGGGCGCGGGGCCGGGCTCGCGGCGCGGCCGGAGGACGTCACCCCGGCGCTGCTCACGCGGCTGGTCGAGGACTCGAAGCTGCAGCGGGCCGCCGGCGAGGTGCGCGACGAGATCTCCGGCATGCCGTCGCCCGCGGAGGTCGCACAGCAGTGGGAGAGTTTCGCGCGATGGGGCCGCGGTTCGTGAGATTGACCCCGGCGTAATAAGAGAGCCTCTAATGTGGATCGTGTGCGCATTCTCTTCTCGAGCTTAGGCTCACACGGACACGTTTACCCCATACTCCCGCTCGCGATCGCCGCCCGCGAGCAGGGACATGACGTCCTCTACGCCGTCGACTCGGGATTCCACGCGACTGTGGAAAAGCTGGGTCTCACGGTCGTGGACGCGGGCGTGAGCATCTGGGCCGCGTTCCGTCAGGCCAACGAACTGCACGGCACGGGCGAGTTCCGGCGCGACATGCTGCGCCAGACCGCCGTCGACGCGTTCGGATCGGTGCTGCCCAGGGCGTTCGTGCGGGACCTGGAGCCGGTGCTGGAGCGGGACAAGCCGGACCTCGTCGTCTTCGAGATCATGAACGCCGGCGCGGGCCTCGCCGCGATGCGCGCCGGAATTCCCGCGGTGTGCCACGGTTTCGGCAAGATGGACGAGAACCTGGTGCCGGAGGCCATGAGCGACCTGTTCCTGGAGTACGTGACCGAACTCGGCATCAGCCTGCCGAATGGGCAGCATTACGGACTCGGATCACCGTATCTCGACCCCTTTCCGCCGTCTTTGCAGGACGTCGGGTTCCTGTCGGACGTCGACCGAATTCCGATCCGTCCCGTTCCGTTCGCGGAGCCAGGCGAATTGCCCGAATGGGTGGTGGAACGCTCGCGGCCGCTCGTCTACCTGACGTTCGGCACCGCGTTCTCGAACCCGGACGTGCTGCGGACGGCGATCGCCGGGCTGTCCGGGGTGGACGCCGAGGTGCTGGTCGCGACGGGCCCGCAGGTCCAGCCGTCCGCACTGACCGACGTGCCGGGCAACGTGCACGTGCTCCCGTGGGTGCCCCAGGCGGATCTGCTCGCGCACGCAGACCTCGTCGTGCACCACGGCGGCGCGGGCACGACGGTGAGCTCGATGGCGAACGGGGTGCCGCAGCTCGTGCTGCCGCAGGGCGCCGACCAGTTCCGCAACGGCGAGATCGTCACGGACACGGGGCTGGGCGCCGCGCTCGTCGCGGAGCAGTTCACCGCGGAGGCCGTGCAGGAGACCGCGACGAAGCTGCTGGCCGACGACGGCGTGCGGGCCGCGAACGCCCGCATCGCCGCCGAGATCGCGGCCATGCCACACCCGGACGAGGTCGTCCCGAAGCTGGTGGAACTGGCGGGCTGAGCCGGAGGAGACCGGTGTCTACTCGCTGGGCACCGGTCTCAACGCGGACAGCGCCTCGTCGACCGAGTCGTGCAGCAGCAGCACGTCGGCCACTCCGGTGACCTGCAGAGGTCTCTTCACGGCACGTTGAGGTGCCACGACGTGGAAGTCCTTGCTGTGCTCGTCGGCCATCTCGTGGGCCGTGATCAACGTGGAGATGCCGGTCGAGCCGAAGAAGCTGACCAGCGTGAGGTCCGCGACCAGCGCGGGACCGTCGGCGGCGAACCCGGCGCGCAACGCGTCGAGCACCTCGTCCGCCGTGTCGACGTCGATCTCACCTTCCACCGCGACGACCACCACACCGGCGACATCTGCGGTACGCACCGTGAGCAGCGGTGATTCCCTGAACTGATCTTCGTTCACCAGCACTCCCCGGTGGCCGAAGCACGTGAAACGCGGACTCCGAGCACGCTGCTGAACCCGGCTACCCGTCCGACGTTACGGCCGTTGCTGCCACACCACAACCTGTTGGTCACCCGACCGCCTGATGGCCGCGACCGGTCCAGTGTTCCTCACTCCCCCGCCAGGTGGACGCACACCCCCCGGCCGGTCGGGCGTGCCGGCGCTCAGGCCGTCAGCTCGCTCCAGACGGTCCTCTGACCAGACAGTTCGACCATTCCCCAGCGCGAGCTCAGCAGGGCGACGAGTTGGAGGCCACGGCGTACCGGAAGTTGCGGGTCCTGCCCACCACGTGCGGCCGCAGGAGGTCGAACACCTCCTCGTGCAGCTCCTCGACGCCGAGCCGGGGCGAGATCAGCTTGACCAGGTGGGTGGCGTCGGTGGTGAGGGCGCCGCCGAGCGGGAGGACGCCGGCGAAGATCGGCACGGCGGAGCTCGCGGCTCGTTCCCGCACCTGCTGGAGCAGGTCCAGCGGCAGACCGCTGAGCAGCACGTTGTCGCCCTGGTAGGTGTGCGGCGGGAGCGGTTTGCCCGCCGCCTCGGCGAACGGCCTGAGCCCGAAGTCCTCGCTCAGCCTCGGCGCGACGCGGAGGTGCCCGACGTCGAACGGCTTCGTGCTCGCGAAGGTCACGCGCACGACGTCGCCGAGGGTGGTGAGGGCCGGCGTGACGTGGTCGGGCAGGTCCCACGTGTGGAACGCCTCGAACACCGCCTCGGCGTGCCCGGCCTCGAAGAACATCTCGCCGGCGTGGACCCGGTCGACCTCCAGCAGCTCGAACTCCAGCTCGGTGACGACGTCGCCGACCTTCTCGGTCCTGCGCACGCGGTCGCTCGCGAAGCCGAACTCGCGGGCGAGCACGCTGAAGCCGCCGCCCAGGGTGTAGCCGACGACCCCGACGTCGCTCGCGTCGCCGCTCAGCGGTGCCAGGCCGTGCGGTGCGGCCTGCTCGATCACCTGCTGCCAGACCGCGCCCGCCCCGGCCCTTGCGGTCCTCGTCACCGGGTCGACCTCGACGGTGTTCATGCGCCGGGTGGAGATGAGGACGCCGGTGGTCGTCGTGGTGAGGCCGTGACCGGTGGTCTGGATCGCGTGGTCGAGACCTCGGTTCTCGGCGTGGGCGAGGGCTTCGCGCACGTCGTCGGCGTTCTCCACCGCGAAGATCACCTGGGGTTCGTGGCGGAGCCCGGTCTGGAAGCCACCGCGTTCGTCGTCGTAGCCCGGGTCGCCGGGGTGGAAGATGTGCATACTTCGAGCCTCGCTGGCCTGCGGCTATATGTCCAAGAGCTGGTTGTGCTCGTTCTTATAATAATCCGTTATGGAGTTTCGGCAGCTGGAGTACTTCGTCGCAGTGGTGGAGGAGGGCTCGTTCACGCGCGCCGCGGAACGGGTGCACGTCGCGCAGCCCGGTGTCAGCGCGCAGATCCGGCGGCTGGAGCGGGAGCTCGGGCACGACCTGCTCGACCGGTCGGGGCGGACGGTCACCGTGACGGACGTGGGCGCGGCGGTGCTGCCGATGGCCAGGGCCGCGCTGGGATCGGTGGAGTCGGCCCGGCGGACCGTGGAGGAGATGGCCGGGCTCGTGCGCGGTGTCGTGCGCGTCGGGATGGTCGTGTCGTGCGGGATCATGGACATGCCGGAGCTGCTGTCGTCGTTCCACACGGCGTTCCCCGGCGTGGAGATCACGTTGTCCGAGGCCAACTCCGACGTCCTCGTATCCTCCCTTGTGGACGGTGGGCTGGACCTCGCGCTGATCGGCTACGCCGGGCCGGTGCCGGACGGGCTGTCGGTGCGGGTGCTGGTCGACGAACCGCTCGTGGCCGCCGTCGCCGCGTCGGATCCCTGGTACGGCAGGGAGTCCGTGCCGCTGGAGGAGCTGCTGGAGCGCGGGTTGATCAGCCTGCCGCCGGGGACCGGACTGCGCGGTGCGCTGGACGAGGCGTGCGGAACCCGCCGGCCGCGGATCGCGTTCGAGGCGTCCGCGCCGATGGTGGTCACGCTGGCGCAGCGCGGGCTCGGGCCGGCCGTGCTGGCGTCGTCGATGGTGCCCGGCGACCTGCACGCGGTGCGGATCACCGACCCGGCGCCGTCCAGCAGGCTCGCCTTCGCGTGGCGGAGCGAAGGGCCGCACAGCCCGGCGGCGCGGACGCTGATCCGCCTCGCGGAAAACCGGGTGACAGCCCCGTAGGGCTCTGTCACGATCATCGGCATGTTCCTGACGGCTGAGCTGACCACGTGCGCGGGTGTTCCCGCGGGCGCGCTCGCCGTTGCCTCGGCAGTGCTGACCGGCGCCCGACTCTGACCCTTCTCCAGTCCTTCCTCCAGGACCGCTGGAGGGGGGTCGCAGCGGTCCGACGGTCCTGAGCCACCGGCAGTTCTCACCGAGGAACCAGGAAGATGAAGCAGGAGTTCGTGCGCGCCAAGCCGCACCTCAACATCGGCACCATGGGTCACGTCGACCACGGCAAGACTACCCTTACCGCGGCCATCACCAAGGTACTGTCCGAAATGGACCCTTCCGGCACGACCTTCACGGCGTTCGACCGCATCGACCGCGCGCCGGAGGAGCTGGCCCGCGGCATCACGATCAACATCGCGCACGTCGAGTACGAGACGCCCACGCGTCACTACGCGCATGTCGACATGCCCGGCCACGCCGACTACGTGAAGAACATGATCACGGGTGCGGCGCAGCTGGACGGCGCGATCCTCGTGGTGTCCGCGGAGGACGGCACGATGCCGCAGACGCGCGAGCACGTGGTGCTGGCGCACCGCGTCGGCGTGCCGCACGTGGTGGTGGCGTTGAACAAGGCCGACGCGGTGAGCGACCCGGAGCTGCTCGACCTGGTGGAGCTGGAGATCCGCGACCTGCTCTCCCAGTACGGCTTCGACGGCGACGCCACGCCGGTGGTGCGGGTGTCCGGCCTGCGCGCGCTGCAGGGCGACCCGGAGTGGGTGCGGTCGGTGGTGGCGCTGCTCGACGCCGTCGACTCGCACGTGCCGGTGCCGGTGCGGGACGTCGAGGGGCCGTTCCTGATGCCGGTCGAGAACGTCCTGACCATCACCGGGCGCGGCACCGTCGTGACCGGCGCGGTGGAGCGCGGCGTGCTCGACCTGGGCGACCAGGTCGAGGTGGTCGGGCTCGGTGCCGCGGTGACCTCGGTCGCCACCGGCATCGAGACGTTCGGCAAGCCGATGCGGCAGGCGCAGGCGGGGGACAACGCCGCCATCCTGCTGCGCGGGGTGAAGCGCGGTGACGTCCGGCGCGGCCAGGTGCTGGCCCTGCCGGGCAGCGTCGCGCCGCACACCAGGTTCCGCGCGTCGGTGTACCTGCTGTCGCATGCGGAGGGCGGCCGGCACACCGGCATCGCGTCGAACTACCGGCCGCAGTTCCACTTCCGCACCGGCGACGTCGTCGGGGTGGTGGAGCTCGCCGGCACGCCGCTGGCCCTGCCGGGTGACACCGTCGAGGTCGTGGTGGAGCTGGGCAAGGCGGTGGCGATGGACACCGGGCTCGGGTTCGCGATCCGCGAGGGCGGCAAGACCGTCGGAGCGGGGACGGTCGGCGAGATCCTCGCCTAGGCGGCGGACGACGGCCCGAGAAGGTGGTCGCGCCGCCTCGCGAAAGCGCGGTGGGACAGGTCTGTCCCACCGCGCTTTCCGTTTCCTCCGGCTGCCTAGACGTCCAGCAGCGGCACGACTTCCTTGGCCCAGAACTCGAAGAACTCGCGCTGGTTCGTGCCGACCTGCTGCACGTGGACCTCGTCGAACCCGGCGTCCGCGAACTCCTTGATCTTCTTCGCGTACTGCTCGGGGTCCGGCCCGCACGGCATGGCGTCGCGGATCATCTCCGGCGTCACGAGCTCGGAGGCCTGCTCGAAGTGCTTCGGCGTGGGCAGCACCTGCGCCAGCTCGCCGGGCAGGGCGTCGTTGGGCCACAACCGGTGCGCGGTCTTCACCGCGTCCTCCTCCGACCTGTCGTAGCAGACCTTCAGGCCGCTCTGCGCCGGTCCGCGGCCACCCTCGGCGCGGTACTTCTCCACCAGCTCGCCGGCCGGGCCGACGCTGACGTAGCCGTCGCCGCAGCGCGCCGCGACCTTGACCGCCTTGGGGCCGAACGCGGACACGTAGATCGGCACCGGGCGCTCGGGAACTGTGTAGATGCGGGCGTTCTCGACGGTGTAGTGCTTGCCGTGGTGCGTGACCTCGTCGCCCTGGTGCAGCGTGCGGATGAGGGCGATGGCCTCCTCCAGCATCTCCAGCCGCACGTCGGCGGACGGCCAGTGGTCGCCGAGGATGTGCTCGTTGAGCGCCTCGCCGCTGCCGACGCCGAGCACGAACCGGCCCTCGGTCTGCACGGCGGCGGTGGCCGCGGCCTGGGCGATGACGGCGGGGTGGATGCGGAGCGTCGGGCACGTCACGGCGGTGGTGATCGGCAGCGTCACGGCTTCCGACAGGGCGCCGATCGTGCCCCACACGAACGGCGACTGGCCCTGCTCGTCGTTCCACGGGTGGTAGTGGTCCGAGATCCACAGCGACTCGAACCCGTGGTCCTGCGCCATCTTCGCGTGCCGGACGAGCTCGCGCGGGCCGTGTTCTTCTGACGAGAGGAAGTAGCCGAGTTTCACGGGAGGAACTCCTGGATCTTGGTCTGCACGCCGCGGCGCAGCAGGTCCCAGGCGTCGGGATCACCGCGCAGCACGGCTTCGGTCATGTCCTTGATCTGGTCGAACGTCGCGTGCGGCGGGATCGGCGGCACGTTGGGGTCGCAGCGCACGTCGAGCACGGTCGAACCGTCGAACGCGAGCGCGGTCTCCCAGGCCGTGCCGAGCTGGTTGGGGTCGTTGACCTCGATGCCCTGCAGGCCGATCGACCGCGCCCAGGACGCGTACGACACGTCCGGGAGGGTCTGCGACTCCTCGAACTTCGGGGCGCCGCCCATCGCGCGCAGCTCCCACGTGACCTGGTTGAGGTCGTTGTTGTGGAAGACGCACACCACACAACGGATGCCGTAACGCCGCAGCGTCAGCAGCTCCGCCATGCCGTTCATCTGCATCGCGCCGTCGCCGACGAGTGCGATCAACGGCCGGTTCGGCTGGGCGAACGCGGCGCCCAGCGCGTACGGCACGGCGCAGCCCATCGTGGCCAGCGTGCCGGACAGCGACGACCGGACGCCGCCGCGGATCTTGAGCAGCCGCGCGTACCAGTTCGTCGCCGAACCCGAGTCCGCGGTGACGATCGCGTTGTGCGGCAGGCGTTTCGACAGCTCGGAGACGATCCGCATCGGGTTGACGGGGTCGGCCGGCACCTGCGACTGCCGGTCCATGACCTCCCACCAGCGTTCGACGTTCGACTCGATCTTCTCCCGCCACGAGCGGTCGTCCTTGCGCTCCAGCAACGGGATCAGCGCCCGCAGCGTCTCCGCGGAGTCGCCGACGAGGTTGACCTCGGTCGGGTAGCGCATGCCGATCGCGCGGCCGTCGACGTCGATCTGCACGCCCCGCGCGGAACCGAACTTGGGCAGGAACTGCGAGTACGGGAAGTTCGAGCCGACGATCAGCAGCCGGTCGCAGTCGCGCATCATCTCGTACGACGGCCGGGTGCCCAGGATGCCGATCGACCCCGTCACGTACGGCAGGTCGTCGGGCAGGACGTCCTTGCCCAGCAACGCCTTCGCGACGCCGGCGCCGAGCAGCTCCGCCACTTCCCGCACCTCGTCGGCCGCACCGCGGGCGCCCTGGCCGATCAGGATCGCGACCTTCTCGCCGGAGTTCAGCACCTCGGCCGCCCGCTCGATCTCCTCCGCGGACGGCACGACGGTCGAGGAGGGCCGCGACGGCGGGCTGGACGGGATGTACTTGAACTCGTGCTTGGGCGGCTCGTAGTCCTGCTCCTGCACGTCGTTCGGGATGATCAGCACGGCCGGCGCGCGGTCGGCCTGGGCCGTGCGCATCGCCCGGTCCAGCGCGTTGGGCAGCTGCTCGGGCACCGTCACGTCGACCAGGTAGGAGGCGACGTCGCGGAACAGCGAGTGCAGGTCGACCTCCTGCTGGTAGCTACCGCCGAGCGCGGTGCGGGCGGTCTGACCGACGATCGCGACGACCGGCACGTGGTCGAGCTTCGCGTCGTACAGGCCGTTGAGCAGGTGGATCGCGCCGGGACCGCTGGTGGCCAGGCACACGCCGACGTCACCGCTGAACTTCGCGAACCCGACGGCGGCGAACGCGGCCATCTCCTCGTGCCGCGTCTGGATGAACCGGGGGTCGTTGTCCGCCTTGCCGAACGCGGCCACGATCCCGTTGATGCCGTCGCCGGGGTACGCGAAGACCTGCTTGACGCCCCAGTCGCGCAGGCGTCCGACGATGAAGTCGCCGACGGTCATGAGGAGGTTCCCTCCAGCACGTAGACCGTGTAGGCGGAACGGATGATCGGCTGGGCGACGTTGCGGACGCGCACCCCGCCGGGCGTCATGCCCTGCTCGGTGCCGAAGTGCGCGTGGCCGTGCACCGCGAGGTTCATGCCGGTCTCGTCGATGGCCTCGCCGAGCAGGTACGAACCGAGGAACGGGTAGATCTCCGGCGGCTCGCCGCGCAGCGTGTCGGGCACCGGCGCGTAATGCGTCAGCGCGACCTTGACGTCGGTGTCCAGTTCGGACAGCGCGCCCTTCAGGTTCTCCGCGATGTCGCAGGTGTGCTGGATGAACGCCTTCATCTCGCGCTCGCCGAACGCGCTGCCGCACTTGCCGGCGAAGCCGCCGCCGAACCCCTTCACCCCGCCGATGCCGATGGAGCAGCCGTTGACCCGGTGGGTGAACGTCGTGCCCTCCAGCACGTGGATGCCCTTGTCCTCCAAGGTCTTCGTGACCTCGGCTGGCTTGTCGTCCTGGTGGTCGTGGTTGCCCAGCACGGCGACGACGGGCACCGGCAGGTCGGCGAACTCGTCCGCGACCACCTCGGCCTCGACCACCGTGCCGTGCCGGGTGAGGTCACCGGCCAGCAGCAGGATGTCGGCGTGCTCGCCGACCTTCTCCAGCGCCGGGCGCAGGTGCCCGCGCATGTCCTCGCCGAGGTGGATGTCCCCGACCGCCGCGACGCGGATCATCGCAGGTCCTCCTCACCCTCCGGCTCGCCCGCCGGGGTCACGCGCACGTCGTTCAGGATCTTGAGCTCCGGCGCGGCCTCGTGCAGGACCTCCTCGAGCGCCGCGCGCCGGTCGGCGCAGGCCACGTCGCCGGAGAGCATCACGTTGTCGCCGCGCACGGTGACCCGGACGCCGAGCTCCGCGGTCCTGGGGTCCTCCGCCACCGCCCTACGCAGATTTGCCGCCCGGTACTGCTCGGATTCCATTGCCGCCCCTCCCGATGATGTCCAGTCGTTCGATGAGCAACAGGAACGCCTCGGCGTACGGGGAGTGCCTCGTCTCCTCGCGCACGTGGTCCCAGTCGATCTGCTCCCGCAGCGCGCGGGCGAACGGCAGCAGCTCGCTGAAGTCGCAGCGGTGGCCGTCCAGCACCAGCAGCTTGCTGATGAGCACGTAGGTCGCGGGCATCACCGGCAGCAGCACCGACCCGACGGGCATCTCCTCGGCCATCGCCAGGATCTCGTCGGTGACGGGCCGTTCGTTGGGCCGGAACAGCAGGTCCACCAGCGAGTCGCCGTCGTAGACCTTCAGCAGCCAGTCCTCCGGCGGCTCCGCGGCGCGCAACCCGCGCTGCACCAGCACCCGCACGGCCTCCCTGGCGTCCTGCTCGCGCACGAGCAGGTCCACGTCGTGTTCGCTCGTCGGGCCACCCCGTGCATAGCCGGCGCAGCCACCCGTCAGCGCGAAGGGGATCTCCGCGCTGCGCAAGGCGTTGGCGACCTTGGTCAACGTCCGCAGCAGCTCGTCCTGCACGTCGCTCATGCACTCGCGGTTACCCGTCGAGGCGCGGAGTGAACCCCCACGGCAGGGGGAACGGAGATCCGGAGGGCGAGCGCCGTGAGGCGCAACGAGAACCCCGAGCCGCGCGTCACAGAGTGAAACGACCCCGGGAGCACACATGTTCATCTTCGGCTGGCGCACCACGGTCGAACAGCTGCGGATGCTCCAGCTGGTGTGCGGGCACTGCCACCACCAGTCGGCGCACCACCTGTTCCGGCGCTACACCAAGCCGACGTTCTTCTTCATCCCGCTGTTCACCATCAGCAGCAAGTACGGGCTCCAGTGCACCTTCTGCGGTGTCTCCTACGACATCAGCAAGATGCACGCCCATCAGCTGGCGGGCTGACAGGCCGCGCAGCCGGGCGCGTTCCGGTCGGTCGTGACGCGCCCGCACTCCGGGCAGACCAGCTCCAGCAGGCAGGCCGGTTCCCCCTCGGGAACACGCTCCGGGTTCACCCGGTCGTGACCAGGCCGTTCGTCACCGCCGCCCATCCTCCCAGCCTACGCACGGGATCGACCGACAAGTTTTTTTGTCAAGAACAGCTGTGCTGTCTTGACGAGAAGAATTGTCCGGAGCAGGATGAGACCATCCACCCGGCACGAAGAGGAGAACGATGGGCCACGAGTTCGAGAGCACCGACGAGATCGAGGTGCCGGCGTCCACCGAGGACGTCTGGACGGCCATCGCCACCGGACCGGGCATCGACTCGTGGTTCATGGGCACCAACGAGGTCGCGGGCGGTCAGGTCAAGATGGCGTTCGGCGGCTACGGGCCCACGTGCGAGATCACCGCGTCGGAACGGCCGCGGCACTTCGCCTACGACACCGGCAAGGCGCCCGACGGCCGGTTCATGGCCTACGAGTTCCTCGTCGAGGGCCGCGAGCACGGCAGCACCGTGCTGCGCATGGTCACGAGCGGGTTCCTGCCCGGCGACGACTGGGCCGACGAGTTCGAGGCGATGACGCTGGGCGGCGCGCTCTTCCGCGGCACGCTGGCCGAGTACCTCACCCACTTCGCCGGGCGCACGGCCCGTCCGCTCACGGTCTTCGGACCGGCGGTCGGCGACTGGGACGACGCCTGGAAGAGGCTCGACGCGGCCGTCGCCGAGAAGCTGCCGGACGCCGTCGAGTACCACCGCAACGCCCACACGCTCGGCCTGCGCACCCGCACGGGCCTGTACCGCTTCATGCGCGGGTTCACCGGCTCGATGATCGCCGCGCACCACGTCTTCGAGGGCGACGAGTCCGAGCAGGACTGGCAGGGCTTCCTCGACAACACCCTGGGAGAGCAGAGATGACCCGCTTCGCCACCTCCGCCGACGGCACGGAGATCGCGTACTCGATCACCGGCTCCGGGCCCGCGCTGGTGCTCGTGGACGGCGCGCTGTGCCACCGGATGTTCGGGCCGTCCACCGAGCTCGCGTCCGTGCTGGACAAGAACTTCACCGTCCACACCTACGACCGGCGGGGACGCGGTGAGACCGGTGACGGCGCGACGCCGTGGTCGGTCGAGCGCGAGGTCGAGGACGTCGACGCGGTCATCCGGGAGGCCGGCGGCAGCGCGTTCGTCTTCGGCGTCTCCTCGGGTGCGGTCCTCGCGATGGAGGCCGCCTCGCGACTGCCGGGCATCAGCCGGCTCGCGCTCTACGAGGCGCCGTTCGTCGTGGACGACACCTACCGGCCGCGGCCCGCGGACATCGTCGAGCAGATGAACGCCATGCTCGCCCGCGGCGACCGCTCCGCGATGATCTCCACGTTCATGAGGATGGTCGGCGTGCCCGCCATCGGACTCGCGATCATGAAGCTGACGCCGGTGTGGAAGAAGCTCAAGCCGGTCGCGCACACGCTGCCGTGGGACCTCGCGATCCTCGGCGACGACGGCCGCGGCGCTCCCCTTCCCGCGGACCGCTGGAAGGTCGAGGTCCCGACGCTCGCGATGGACGGCGGCAAGAGCCCCGAGTACCTCCGCAACGCCATGCGCGACGTCGCGGAGGTGCTGGGAGCGGACCACAGGACGTTGCCCGGTCAGACGCACATGTACAAGTCGTCGGTCGTGGCGCCGGAACTGGTGGAGTTCTTCTCGCGGGCCCAGCGCACCGCGGGCCCCATCGCGTAGCCGGCCACCACGAACAGCCCGCCGACCAGCAGCCACCCGGCGGAGCCCCAGCCGAGGACGACGGTGGTGAGCAGCGCGGGGCCGACCATCCGGGCGACGGCCGTTCCCGTCGCGAAGAAGCCCTGGTACTGGCCCTGCCGGTCGGCGGGCGCGAGGGAGAAGCTGATCTCCCACGCGCCGGAGGCGAGCATCATCTCGCCGAGCACCTGCAACGCGGCGGCCGCGACGAGCAGCGCCGCCGCGGACCAGGCGCCGACGCCGGCCGCCGTCACGGCGAACACCGCGCAGGACGCGAGCATGACCAGGCCGGCGTGCCGGACGAGCCTCGACGCGCTGCCGAGCCCGGTGGCGCGCCGGGCGATCCGCACCTGGAACAGCACGACGGCCGCGGTGTTCAGCACGAGCAACGCGGCCGCGAGCCACGTCGGCGCCTCGGTGCGCTGCACGATCCACAGCGGGATGATCAGGCTCAGCAGCGGCATGTAGAGCAGCATCACGGCGTTGATGAGCGTGATCAGCGCGTACGGCTTGTCCCTGAGCACGTCGAACTTGCCCTTGGCCCTGGTCATCGCGGTCTCCGGCAACGTCGTCAGCACCGCGGCGGCCGCGAGGAAGCAGAGCGCGTCGAGCACGAACACGGCCGTGTAGGCGGCCTCGGTGCCGAGGTGCAGGGCGAACCCGCCCGCCGCCGCGCCGATCGCGATGCCCGCGTTGGCCGTCGACTGGATGCGCGCACGCACCCGTGTGCGTTCACCGGGTGTGGTGAGCCCCGCCAGCAGGGCCTGTCTGGACGCCTGCAACCCGCTCTGGAAGCTCGCGTACAGGCACATGACCGCCACGAACGCGGCGAAGTTCCGGGTGAACAGCAGGACGCCGATGCTCGCGGCGGTCGCGGCGGCGAGCACGACGGCGGTCGTGCGCGGCCCCCAGCGGTCGGCGAGGTGTCCGAGCGCGACACCGGCGACCGCGCCGACGCCCCACGCGAGGGTCAGCGCCAGTCCGACGCGCGTCGCGCTCAGGCTGACGACCTGGGTGAAGTACAACGCCGAGACGACGAGGAACCCGCCGTCCCCGACGGAGTTCGTGAGCTGTGCGTACGCGAGTCGCCTGGTCATGAGACGACCGTAGGACGCTCATTGGCTCTGAGTGTGGGGCAAAAACGCGCTTCTTCTTTGGGCCAATTTGGTGCCGACCCAGGACACGACGTATGACAGCGCCACGATGATCACCGCGACGACGAGGCAGTTCACCAGCACCTGGCCGTACCCCTGCCCGCGCGGATCGACGAACGGGTACGGGTACCAGTCCGCGATCGGTCCCCTAGCCAGCGTGTACGTGATGTAGGCCAGCGGGAACGCGAGCCAGGTCCAGGGCCTGGTGGTCCGTCCGGGCGCGACCAGCCAGTCGACGACCACGAGAACGGGCACGATCGTGTGCAGCACCCAGTTCGCGTACGGCGGCGTCTGCACGTCGATACCGCGCAGCAGCAGCGGGTACACCAGGCCCGTGGTCGCGATGTAGAGCACGGCGGCGCCCCGCAGCTGCGCCGACACGGGGCGGAACACGCCGAGCAGTGCCACCACCGCCGCGACGAGGTTGGACAGCACGGTGAAGTAGCCGAGGTGGTTGACCGGCTGGAACCTGTCGCCCAGCATCACGACCAGGTATACCTCAGCCGAAAGAACCAGCAGGAACACGGCCATCCGGAGCAGTCTGGTCACCGGGGTATTGGACCCCGGTTTCGTCAGGGGTGCATCCGGGCGCCCTTGAAGATCTTGTCGACGGCGTTCTTCTGGCCGTGGACCGCGATGCCGACCAGGTCGAGGTCCTGGGTGTGCACCTTGCGCACGGCGGCACGGTTGTCCTCGTCGTTGCCGGTGGCGAACAGGTCCGCGGTGAAGATGGTCATCTGCTGGTTGCGGGTCAACGCACGCTCGTGGGCTTTCTTGACCAGGTCCTTGTCACCCTGCAGGACGACGACGGGCTGGCCGAACATCGCCAGGTAGCTCACGTCGTCGGCGTCCACGTACGGCTCGCCGCGGAGCGTCTCTGGCAGGCCGCTGACGAGGAAGGCGGTCACATTCAGCGCCTGCCAGCCGGCCAGGTCGTCCCGCAGCAGCACAGCGATCTTGGTGTCGAACATGGCCCCACGATCTCTGCGGGCACCGGCTTTCGTCTTGTACGTTCCTGACATGAACGTCGCCGCGTGGAAACCGGCGGTGGAGGGCATCAAGGAGGTCTTCCACGCCTCCTTCACCACGCACGTCTACCCGGCGCACACGCACGACGCGTGGACGTTGATGCTGCTCGACACCGGTGCGGTGCGCTACGAGCTGGACCGCCACGAGCACGGCGCCCTCGTCTCCGGCGTCACGCTGCTGCCGCCGCACGTCCCGCACGACGGCCGGTCAGCGCACCCGGCGGGGTTCCACAAGCGCGTGCTGTACCTCGACGACTCGGTGCTGCCCGTGGACCTGGTCGGCAAGGCCGTAGACACGCCCATGCTGGTCGACCCGCTGCTGCGACAGCGCGTGCACCAGCTGCACCTGGCGCTGGACGAGCCGTTCGAGGCGGCGAGCCGGCTGGCACTGATCGCCGAACGGCTGACGCACCACTTCGCGGGCACCGAACCGGTCCGCCACGCCGACGCGACGCTGGCGGACCGGCTGCGCCAGCTCCTGGACGCGTCGCTGCCGGACGGGATGACGCTGAACGCGGCCGCCGAGGAGCTGCAGACCAGCCCGACGCACCTCGTGCGGGCGTTCAGCCGCCGGTTCGGGCTGCCGCCGCACCGGTACCTCACCGGGCGCAGAGTGGATCTCGCGCGCGGGTTCCTCGTGGAGGGGCGGTCGGCGGCGGAGGCGGCGGTGCTGGCCGGGTTCCACGACCAGTCCCACCTGACGCGCCATTTTCGCCGTGTCCTGGGTATGAGCCCCGGCCGGTTCGTACGCTGACACCGTGCACGTCGGCATCCTCGGGCCCGTTGAGGCGCATTCCCCGGACGGCAAGATCGCGATCGGCGGTCCGCGTCCGCGCACTCTGCTGGCGTTGCTGGCGATGCGGGTGGGCGAGATCGTCCCGCTCGACCGGCTGGTCGACGAGCTCTACGGCTCGGAACCGCCCGCGGACGCCGCGAACGGCCTGCAGAGCCAGGTGTCGAGGCTCCGCCGGGCCCTCGGCGGCGCCGACCTCATCGAGTTCCACCCCGCCGGGTACCGCCTGGCGCTGGCGGCGGACCAGGTCGACGCGCACCGGTTCGCCGCACTGGCGGCCGACGGCCGGAAGGCCTTGGACCAGGGCGACGCGCAGACCGCGGAATCCCTGCTGTCCGAAGCACTTCGGCTCTGGCGCGGACCGGCGCTCGCGGACGTGCCCGTGCCCGATCACGCGACCCGTCTCGAACAGCAACGGTCCGCCGCCACGAACGCGCTGGTGGCCGCACGGATCCGGCTCGGCAAGGCCGACGTGCGGGAGATCCAGGACCTGGTGCGGCAGCACCCGCTGGACGAACGGCTGCGCGGCTACCTCATGCAGGCGTTGCACCAGGACGGCCGCCAAGCCGAGGCGCTGCAGGCGTTCGAGGACGCACAGGCGTTGCTCGCCGACGAGCTCGGCACCGACCCGTCGCCGGAGCTGCGCGCGATCCACGTCCGGATCCTGCGTGGACAGACCCACCGCGAGCTTCCCGCGCAGCTCACCAGTTTCATCGGCAGGCAGGACGAGCTGAGGCGCATCGCGGCGCTCGAGTCCCGGCTCGTCACGCTCACCGGTCCCGGCGGCGCGGGCAAGACCAGGCTCGCGGTGCAGGCCGCGCCGCCGTCGGCGATCTTCGTGGACCTCGCGCCCGTCAAGGACGTCGCGGCGGCGACGCTGCAGGCGTTGGGGCTCAAGGAAACCGTGCTCGAACCGGAGGACCGGCTCACGCTCGCGCTGCGCGAACGCGACACGACGCTGATCCTCGACAACTGCGAGCACGTGGTCGTCCAGGCGGCCCGGCTGGCCCAGCATCTGCTCAGCACGTGCCCGTCGCTGCGGATCCTCGCCACGAGCCGCGAACCGCTGGGCATCACCGGCGAGACGCTGTGCCCGGTGCCGCCGCTGGACCCGGAGCAGAGCGTGGCGCTGTTCACCGACCGCGCCCGGCTGGTGAACCCGAACTTCGTGCGGGACCAGCAGACCGCGGACATCTGCCGTGAGCTGGACGGCCTGCCGCTCGCGATTGAGCTCGCCGCCGCCCGCACGCGGTCGCTGACCACGAAGGAGATCTCGGACCGGCTGAACGACCGCTTCCGCCTGCTCACCAAGGGAAACCGCGCCGCGGCACCACGCCACCAGACGTTGCGCGCGGTCGTGGAGTGGAGCTGGGACCTGCTCTCCGACGAGGAACGCGACCTCGCCGCCTGCCTGGCCACGTTCAGCGGCGGCGCGACGCTGGAGGCGGTGGAACAGGTGTGCCGGCACGACGTCGAGGTGCTGGACGCGTTGGTGGACAAGTCGTTGGTGGAGGCGGCCGACGGCCGCTACCGGATGCTGGAGACGATCCGGGAGTTCTGCTCACGGCACCGGCGCGTCGACGCCGAGCACGCCGCCTACTTCCACGACCTGGCCGCGCGCGCGGATCCCGAGCTGCGGCGGAGCGACCAGGTCGAGTGGTTCACGCGGATGACCGCCGAGCACGCGAACCTGTTGCAGGCAGTCGAATGGACCACCGAGCACGATCCCGCGCGAGCGTTGCGGCTCGTCAGCGACCTCGCCTGGTACTGGTACGTGAAGGGCAGCCGCACGGAGGTCGAGGGCCTGGCCCGCAGGCTCCTCGAACGGGTTCGGGAGGAACCCACCGAGGAGTACGCGGTCCTGCTCGCGCTGGCGGCCCCGGAACGCGTGCACACCGTCCTCAAGCAGCTGACCGGGCCGATCCGCCAGCCGTTCGTGCTCATCGCCTGGGCGATGCTCACCGGCCCGCCCGACCCCGACGCCCCGCGCACCGCCCTGCAGGACGAGGTCGAGCGCAGCGAGGACCCGTGGATCCAGGGCCTGATCGGCTTCAGCAACTCCTACACCGGCTGGGTCGTGCGCGGTGACCGGCCGCTCGCGATCGCGCAGTCCCGCGCGGCGCTGCGGCAGTTCCAGGACCTCGGCGAACGCTGGGGCGCGGCCCAGGTCCTGGACGTGCTGGCCACCCTCACCGAGGACCCGCACGAGGCCCTGGCGCTGACCGACGAGGCGTTGCGGGCCGTCACCGAGCTGGGCGCCAGGGAGGAGCTCGCGGAACTGCGCGGCCGGCGCGCCGACCGGTTGCTCGACCTCGACCCCGACCAGGCCGAGCGCGAGTACCACCAGGCCCTCGCGCTGGCGGCGGAGGCGGGTCTCTCGGCCACCCGCGCGCTCGCGAGCACCGGCCTGGCGAAGCTCGCCCAGCGCAGGGGCGACCTGGAGCGCGCGGAGCGGCTGCTGCGGGACGCCCAGCGGGAGCTCGGGTTCGGGTGGATGCACGTGGCGGCCAAGCAGCAGGTGGAGGAAGCGCTCAGCGAGCTGGCGCGCACTCGGGGAGCGTGATCGCGCGGGTCCGGCGATCCCCGCCCCCCGAGACGAGTACGTCCGTGCGGGACGGGGTTCGCCGGTGCGCTGACCGAACGCTACGACTGGCTGATGATCTTCAGCATCTGCTGGATCTGGCCCTGGCGCGAGTTGGCCACGCGTTCCGCGTAGGCCGTGGCCTCCGGGTTCATGCCGTCCTTCTTCTCCGTCAGCGACATCTCCACGGCAGCGCCCTGGTGACCCGTCATGAGGTTGAGGAAGGAGGCGTCGAACTCGGCGCCGCTCTTGTTCTTGGTCTCGTCGATGACCTTCGCGTCGAGCAACGGCTCACCGCCGTGGGCGGTGTGCAGGCTCGCACCGTCGCCCTCCGGCTTGTCCCAGAGCTTGAGCCACGACTTGAGCGTCGACAGCTCCTCGCGCTGGGTCGCGTCGATCGCGCTCGCGAGGTCCTTGGCCTCCTGCCGCGTGGCCTTCGCCATCCCGAGCTGGGAGAGGCTGATGCCGAGCTGCAGGTGGTCCACCATCATCTGCACGAACATCACGTCCGCGTCGTTGAACCTCGCGCTGGCGGCGGGTGCAGGTGGCGCGGTGGACGACGCGCCGTGCCCGTGGCCTGTCTGGCCCTCGGGCACGACCGCCTGCCCACCGCACCCCGCCAGCGCCAGGACCGCGACGACGGTCACGATCACAAGGCGCTTCATCAGGTCAGACCCGCTCCCAGAGAGCCGGCACGTTCGGCGGCTCCCAGCCGGTCAGCGAGGTGTGCGCCTGGCGGCACCGGTAGTTGGAGCCGCCGTAGCTGACCTGCGCACCGGTCGCGTACGACACGTTCGCCGCCCACGAGCCACCGGCGGGCGGCTGGGTCGGCTGGTTGGTCGTGGTGGTCGGCGGGTTGGTGGTGGTCGTCGCCGGGGGCTTCGGCGTCGTCGTCGCGGGCGGAGGCGTGGTGCCGCCGCCGTTGATGTTGACGTCGATGCAGGAGTAGAACGCGTTGCCCGTGTCGGCGATGTTCCAGACCGCGAGGATCTTCTGCCGGCCGGAGAACCCGCTCAGGTTGACGGTGTGCCGCGTCCCGTCGACCGGCGCGGCGTTGCCGCCGTCGACGAACCCGACGCGCGTGCCGCCGATGAAGTACTCGTAGTTGCTCGTCTTGTGGCGGGCCGTGAAGGTCCAGCCGATGGAGAGGCTGGTGCCGGTGCTGGTGGCCTGCCAGCCCTTGTTGTCGTCGTTCAGCTCGTCGAAGTCACCACGGGCGCCGTTGCAGTTCTTCAGGCCCTTCGGACCTTCGGCGCTCTGCGGCTCCCACGTGGGCGCACCGCAGGGAACGGTCTTCAGCGCACACTGGGCGGACCGGCTGGGCGGCGACGACACGTACCCGTGCGCGCTCGCCGAACCGACCGGGGTGATGAACACGATTGCAGGGACAGCGGCCAGGACCAGCGCCGCTTTGCGAGTGAATTTCATTCTTCCGAACTCCTCGGATCGTTCCCGGACAGGGGGGATCCCGTAGGCAGGGGGCGGGAACCGGGAGCGTGCTCTGCGACGCTCGCCGATCCAGTTTCGGTTGGTCTAGACCATAAACCGGCTTTCGGAAAGTGGTCAAGTGACCACCAGCTCCGAACCGAAAATCATTGTGCAACAACAAGTCCACTGCCCCGACTGGTACTGCCGGTCACCCGTTCAGCCCACCGGAGGGGCCCACTCGGACCACTGGTAGGACATCGCTTCAGTGGGTACCCGGTGCTCATGCGCGATTTCGACGAGCCCAGCAGGGCAGCCGGTCCAGGCGTGGTGGCCGACGGACCCGCAGGTGCGCCAACGATCCTCGTGATCGATCCAGCGGGCGAGGCCCTGCACGACGGCATCCCGGCGACCTGGCGCGACCTCACCGACAGGCTCCGCGTGGTGTGGCTGCGGGTCCCGGCCGCACCGGGCTGGCAGTCCACAGTGGATGCCGTCCTCACCAAGCACAGCGACGAGGAGCACCCGGTCCTCGACGTGGTCTCGAGCGGCCCGATAGCGTCCGACGTCCTGGACCTGGTCCGCCGGCACGAGGACCTGGTCCGCTCGGTCCTGCTGGTGGACCCGGAGGTCACCGTGGACGAGTCCTTCGCCCACACCATCGTCCGCAGCCACAAGTCCCCCGACGACCGCATCCCGCCGCCACTCCCCCTGGGCCACCCGGACGTGGTGTTCAACGTGGTGAAAACCCTGAACACCTTCGACTGACCACGAGAAGCACTTAGGTTCAGGAACTTTCTCTGAACCGGACACAACGACCACCCGTATGCCTCGTCAGGGAACCGAGACGGGAGGCATCATGCGCACGCGTCTGCTCATGATCGTGCTAGGCGGCCTGCTGGCACTGACGGGCTGCTCGACGGCGAGCGGAGGCACCGGCGGCGAACCAGCCGCCAACGAGGCGGACGCGACGTTCTCGCTGCGGATGATCCCGCACCACCGCCAGACCATCGAGATCTCGAAGGTCGCGGTGGAACGCTCGAAGGACCAGTTCGTCATCGACGTGGCCGACAAGATCGCGACCGCCGAGGCGGGCGAGATCGAGCAGATGTCCACCTACCTGCGAAGCTGGAACATCCAGATCCCCGGCGACGACCCCGGCGCCACCCACAAGATGGCGGGCATGATGACCGCCAAGGACGTGGACACCCTGAAGGCGGCCCAGGGCAAGCAGTTCGACGACCTGTTCCTGGCCACCCTGTCCCGCCACCTCCGCAGCGGCGTGGACATGGCGAAGGACGCCCAGGCCAAGGGCGAGCACATCGGCTCGAAGGCCCTGGCGGGCAAGATCGTGGTGAGCCAGAGCGAGGTCCTGGACCAGATCGCGGCAAAGCAGAAGTCCTAGCAGGACAAACGAAAGCCAAGGCAGGCACCGCGAAGCCGAAGGCGAGCAGCAAAGGCGAAGCCGAGCCGCTCTTGGCTTTTGCTCTTGGCTTGAAACAGAAGGTTCCGGTGGGGTGGTCCCGTCACGAGCCGTGCAAAGCACTCGCTGCACGTGAGGAGGGGTGTCAACTCGACACGCTTTTCGTCGAG
>NZ_DASVFL010000385.1:0-6300 GCF_036380075.1 Lentzea sp.
GGCGGCGAGCTCGTCGAGGCCGCGGCGCGAGTCGTACCGCCACGGCGTGAGCTCGTGGCGGGTGCCCAGCGCGGACTCCAGCACCGAGTAGCCGTCGACGAGCGCGCCGGGCACGCCGTCCCGGCCGGTGAGGACCGTCTCGGGACCGCGGCTGACCAGCCGCGCCAGGTCCGGCCACACGAGCTGGTCGCCGCACGCCAGGGTCGAGCCGAACAGGTCGGGGACGAGCAGCACCTGTCCGGTGACCTCACCGGCCTCGCCGCGCTTGACCGGCCACCGCGGCGGCGGGGCCTCGTCGAACGCCTGCGCGCCGTGGCCAGCGAGCCAGTTCTCCAGCGCCTGCCTGCTGTCCTCGTTGGCGAAGTAGCCGCCGTGGTTCACCCACGGGCCCTGGAAGAACGCGCGCCGCGAGCCCGTCCTGCCGACACCGCCGGACATCGACGACGTCGGCACGACGAAGTCGTGGTCCTCGCCGTAGAACAGGTCGGCGCCGCTCACCAGCAGCCGGTTGAGCACACCCCGGCCCTGCACGTCACCCGCGATGGAGGCGAGCCCGTCGTCGAGCGGCGGTGCCGCGAGCAGCGTCCGCAGGAACGGCGACTCCGGCATCTGCGCCTCCAGTCCCGGCATCACCCTGGGATCGGTGCGCTGTTCCAGCATCGTCAGCAGGAACTTCTTGACCAGCGCCGCCATCCCGGTCTCGCGCAGCACCGGGACGAGCTGGAAGACGTTGAACAGGAACGAGGCCCAGCGGTCGATGCGGCCGGACGCCAGCGTGGTGCCCATCGCGGGGCAGGCGACGCGCACGAACCGCTCGACCCGGATGCCGCGGTCGCGGAGAGCCTGGTGCAGCAAGGGCAACGCCGCCCGGTCGGGGTGCTCGGGCGCCGACGCGTAGGCGTCGAGCGGCAGGTCGTACCGGGCAGCGCAGCTCAGCACCTCGCCGACCAGCCCGCCGCGCGAGTGGCTCACCAGGTGCAGCGGTGCCTCGGGTAGCGTCGCCACGACGTCCAGCGCGTTCTGGGCGGGCGTCCTGCCCAGCGTGGCGTGCTCGACCGCCAGCACCCTGCCCTCGTAGCGGTCGACGATCCGTTCCCACTCCCGCGTGCCGCGCAGCTTCCCGAACGCCGCCTCGGTGTGCGAGAACGTGCCGTGCAGCAGGACCAGGTAGGGGTCCTCGCCTCCCGGCGGAGGCTGCTCGCGGCGGCCCGGTCTCTCCAGGAGGAGCTTCGCGTCCACCTCGTACACGCCGCGGACCTTGGGCTTGCGCCGGCGGACGGCCTCGTCGGCGTCGTCGGCCACCGGCGCGTCGACCCAGCTCGTGATCGTCTCGACGGCCTTGCGCGCCACCGGCGACAGCACGAACCCGGACAGCTTCCCCGCGACCAGCCCGGCACCGGACCGCGTCAGCTCGGGCCCGAACACGGAGTCCAGCTCGCGCACGGCGTTCTCGACACCGGGCGGCAACGTGACCTTCGACCGCCGCACGCTCGCGATCCGCGCCCCCTCACCGCGGGTGCGCCGGTCGAGCAGACCCGTCACGTCCGGCGGTCCCGGAGTGCCGCCGCGGGCCAGGCCGGCCAGGGTCGCGGCGCGGTAGAAGGTGACGATGCCGTCGGTGTCCTCGACCTCGACGACGTCGTCGTCCTCACCGGCCATCAGCACGGAGTCGCCGTCGCCGCGGCTGACGCCCGCCACCTCGACCTCGCGCCGCACGACGTAGCCGACGTCACCGCCGTAGAGCTCCGCGAACTCGTCACCGCTCGCCGGCTCCTCCGCGGCTCTGCCGTGGACGGTGAACTCGGCCATGGGCACCTGCTCTCCTGGTGCGTGCCGCCTGCGGTGGTTCCTCGCTCCCGCCCACTGCCTCGTTACAGCGCGTCTGATCCGGCCGGCGCGACCGGACCCGGGGTGCGCGCCCGGATCAGATCTTGCCCGCCGCCACGTCGGCGAGGGTCACGCGCGACGACTGGTAGTCGACCACCGCGGGCTTGGACGGGTTCGGCGCGTTCGGCGCCGGGATGTACTCGTCGCTGATCGGCAGGCCGTTGGCGGCGTCCAGGGTGAGCACCGCCGAGCCGTCGCCGCCCAGGATCCCGGGCACCGCGCTGATGGTCAGCACGCGCCGGCCGCCGACGTCGGACTCGGCCACGGTCACGACGTCCTTCATCGTCGCGAGCAGCTTCAGCACGCCCGCGCGGACCTCGGCGTTGGCGGCACCGGTGAACAACGCGGAGGTGCTGTTGCTCCACAGGTGGTTGGCCATGAGGTCGTCCAGCTCCTTGCCCGTGGGGCGCGGCGTCACGGGAGGCGGCTCCTTGCCGAGCCTGCGGAACTGCTCGGCCACCTCCTCCCGGGCCTGTTTCCACTCCCTCTCCGCCTCGGCGAGGCTCAGGCCGATGCCCAGGAAGTTGCGGTTGGCGGCGGTGAGCATCCCGGCCTTGGCCTTCTCGACGTCGCCGGTCGCGGCGAGACGCGCCGCCGCCATCACCTTCCGGTTGAACTCCGTGGCCTGGTCGTCGTTCCTCGCGACCGAGTCCGAGAGGGTCCTCTCCGAGTCGCCCCTGAAGACCTGGCCCTTGTCGCTGTAGATCGTGTAGTACACCTCCAGCGAGTGGTCCGGCGCGCGCTTGGTGCTGATCACCAGCGACGCGTCCCCGGTCTGCGGGGCGCCCGCCCCGACCGCGGCCGCGAGCTTCACCAGCGGCGAGTCGACCACCGGCGGAGCCGCCTGGACGGAGTCGGCCGGGCCGCCACGGCCCCCCGCCGGCGCCAGCACCACGGCCGCGGCCACGACCGCCGCGGCGACGGCCGCCGCACCCGCGGTGGCCATGCCCGCCCTGGGCCAGGAGAACCGGCGTCTCGGGCGCACGGTCGTGGTCGCGGGTTCGTCCATCGCCGCCCGCAGCGCCGTGCGGGCGCGGTCGTAGGCCTCGGGGCCTGGGGACGGCACGTCACTCAGCTTCTTCATCAGATCCATCTCGTCCATGAGTCGTCTTCTCACGTCGTCGGGACTCGGAGCAGCGCGGCCACCTCGGGGGCCTCCCTCAACGCCTTGCGCGCCTGGTGCAGCAGGCGGCGGGCCGTGCCGGCCGGGATGGCGAGCACCCGTCCGGCCTCCGCGACGGTCAGGTCCTCCCAGGCGACCAGACCCAGCACCTCCCGTTCCTCCGGTTTCAGGCGGGCCAGTGCCCTGCGCAGCGACGCCTGCGCGTCCACGCGGGTGTCCACCGCGGGCCAGGGGTCCCAGCCGCTCGCCACCGCCGTGAGATCGGGTGCCGGGTCCTCCGCCGGTGCGGAACGCCAGTGCCGGCGCAGCCTGTTCAGCGCGACGCCGTACAGCCACGGCCTGGCCTCGGGGTAGGAGCGGTCGTAGTTCGCGCGCGACTCGTAGGCCGCCACCCACACGTCGCCGAGGACGTCCTCGGCGGCCTGCCGCCCCACCCTGCGGGCGAGGTAGTTCCCGATCGCGGTCTCGTGGCGGCTGATCACCTCCACGAAGGCGTCGGTGTCCCCGCGCAGTGATCTGCCGATCAGGTCCGCGTCTGACGACATGAAGCTCCTCGGTTTCGCTTTCGCCCTTCCACCCCGTCTTTGCCGACGCGCGCCGAAAGCGTTCAGGTTGCCGGGTTGTTAGCCTTGCCGCAGGACAACGCCGCAGCTGGCGGCTCTCACGGGAGGTGCGCACGTGGTGACGCCGGGGACCGGTCGCGGTGACCTCTTCACCCCCGCCTGCCCGACGAGGGAGCTGCTCGACCGGATCGGCACGAAGTGGACGTCGATGGCCGTGAAGCTGCTCGCGCAGGCCGGTGACGGGGAGATCCGGTTCGCCGAGCTCCAGCGGCGCATGCCCGGTGTGTCGCAGAAGATGCTGTCGTCGACGCTGCGGTCGCTCACCGGGGACGGGCTGGTCGCCCGGCGCGTCGAACCGACCGTGCCGCCGAAGGTGCACTACCGCCTCACCCCGCTCGGCCACTCGCTCGAGGTCCACCTCGCCGCGCTGCGCGGGTGGGCGGAGGAGCACATCGGCGAGATCAACCGGTCCAACGCCGAGAACGCGGGCTGACCGCGGTTACCCCGGCGAAACCACCGGACGCGGAAGTGCCGTCTTACGCCTGCCCGTGATCGTTCCTATCGTCGTTCCCGAGATGGCGGAACGAGGTCTGGGAGGTCTGGAACGACATGGTCGCACTGCGCGAGATCACCACCAACGGCGTCGAGCTGAACGTCGCCGTGACGGGAGACGGGCCCGCGCTCGTGCTGCTGCACGGGTTCCCGCACACCTGGCAGCTCTGGGAACCGGTCATCCCCGCGCTGGCGGAGCACCACACCGTCGTGGCGCCGGACCTGCGCGGCCTGGGCGCGTCGTCGCGGCCCGACGCCGGCTACTCCGCCGGTGAGGTCTCGGCGGACGTGATCGGCCTGCTCGACGCTCTGGGCGTCGAGCGCGCGGACGTCGTGGCGATCGACCTGGGGGTGGCGCCCGCGTTCCTGACCGGTCTGGAGCACCCGGACCGGGTCCGGCGGCTGGTGCTGATGGAGGGACTGGCCGGAGCGCTGCCCGGTGCGGAGGACTTCCTGCGCGCCGGTCCGCCGTGGTGGTTCGGCTTCCACGCCGTCCCCGGTCTCGCCGAGGCGGTGCTGGCCGGCCACGAACCCGAGTACTTCGACTTCTTCCTCCAGGCCGGCACCGCGGGCGACGGCGTCACGCCGCGGTTCCGCTCGGCGGTCCACGAGGCCTACCGGGGCACCGCGGCGCTCCGGGCGGCCTTCGAGCACTACCGCGCGCTCCCGGACAGCGCCCGGCAGATCGCCGAGGCCGTCGGCCGCCGCCGGCTCACCGTGCCGGCGCTCGCCGTCGGCGCCGCTCCCGTCGGGGAGGCCACGCGGCGGCAGGTGGAGCTCGTCGGCGACGACGTCCGCGGGGTGGTCCTCGCCGGCTGCGGGCACATCATTCCGCAGCACCGGCCCCGGGAGCTGCTCGCGGTGCTCGGGGAGTTCCTCCGGTGACGGCCCGACCACCCCGCGGCGGGTTCGTGCAGATGGCGAACCCGCACGACTCGCGGAAGCAGGCCGGCGACCGACCGGCGGAGGCCGCTGAGAGCGGCAGCGCGGCGGTCCGCGCTGTCCCCCGTTCGTGAATGGACGGTTGCGCGAGCCGAAAAATGGGCACGTTGAAGCGCGTGACGACCGACCACGAAGACTTGCTCCACGCGCACCTCGACCGCGAGGCGCAGGAGTTACTCGACCCGCACCACCACCGTGCGAGCGCGCACCTCGGCGACCGCCTCGTCGTCGACCCCGGCCAGGTGCTCGAGAACGTGGCGATGGCGATGGAACGCCTCGACCTCGACATCGAAACCCCGGTCAGCATCGAGGAGGACGTCGCGACCCTCGAGGAGCTGGTCGCGATGGTCGACCACTTCGGCAAGGGCCCGGCACTGGTCGCCCACACCCTCAACACCGCCGCGCGCGTCGTGAACGCCCGCTACCCCGCCGAGCTCGTCCGGCACCCGCTGCCGCCTGACTGCGACCTGCGCCGGCTCTTCCACGCCGACGTCGACGAACGCAGCCAGGACGTCGCGCGGGCCGTGTTCAACCGGCGGCTCGCGGAGCCGGCGGACGTGCGGGACACCGAGGTCGCGGTCGACCTCGACAGGCTTTCGCCCCAGCAGCAGATCGAGGTGTTCATGGCCGTGTTCTTCCTGTACGGCACGAAGATCGGTGCGTTGCAGAACCGGACGGGCATCAGGTGAGGTGCCTCGTGCTGGGCGCGACCGGGCACCTCGGGTCGCGCCTCGTGCCGGAGCTCCTCGCGCACGACCACGAGGTCGCCGTCCTGATCCGCGACAGCGCGCAGGCGACGCGTTACCCGACCAACGTGATGGTCCACGTCGGTGACGCCACGGATCCGGAGGCCGTCCGGAAGGCGTTGGCGGGCAACGACGTCGTCTACTTCCTCGTGCACTCGCTGGACCGGCCGGACTTCGCCGACGTCGACCGCGAGGCCGCCTCCGTGCTGGCCACCGCCGCGGCCGAGGCCGAGGTCCGGCAGATCGTCTACGTCGGCGGTCCCCGCCCCGACTCCCCCGACCTGTCCGCGCACCTGGCCTCCCGGGCCGAGGTCGGTGACGTCGTCGCCGCCGGGCGGGTGCCCGCACTGGTGTTGCAGGCGTCGATGGTCATCGGCGCCGGGTCGGCGAGCTTCGAGCTGCTGCGCTCGTCCGCGCGCCTCACGCCGTGGGTGCCGGTGCCGTCGTGGATGCACAACACCAGCAGGCCCGTCGCCGTCACCGACGT
>NZ_DASVFL010000386.1:0-8040 GCF_036380075.1 Lentzea sp.
CTGCAACGAGGTAGGGGTGTCAAGCGGGCACGCGTTTCGCCCGCTTGACACCCCTACCTCGTTGTGGCCCGCTCTTGGTGCGGCTTGTGACGGGAACCCACCGCAACGCAAGCACCTACGCAACCGCCAGCCGCCCAAAGCAACAGGCGTGCCATCAACCCACGAGCGGCGCGGAGCCCCCGATCAGATTGCCGGGGGTCTGGGGGCAGCGCCCCCAGGGGGAAGCACGCAACCGCAAGCCCGCCGCCCGCAAGGCGACCACCCGCCCGGCCGCGACCCGCAAGCCGACCACCCGCCCGCTCGCGGCCCGCAGGCCGCCCGCCCGCGCCACCCCACGCTACAAAAGCGGCCGAATCCCCCACCGAGCCCCCCAGGTCTCCCCAGGAGCAACCCAAATCAAATCCACCCCGGAATTCAAAGCATCAGGCGGACAGGTCATCGGCTCAACAGCCACAGCCCGCCCCCGCCCAGGATAAGAATCCGGCGTGTAAACCTGAACCCACCGAAAAGCAGGATCAGCCCACACCTCAACCCCGAACTCGTCCGAAGCAAGCGTGTGATGAACCAGCCCGTCCTCGGCAGGCTCACACCCTCCAAACGGCGTGTCCAACCGAACACCAGCCAACTCCCGCCCAGACCGGAAGTCGAACTCGGTCCCCTCAACAGACCGAGCCTCCCCGGACGGCACCATCCGCTCAACGTCCAACGGCAAAACAGTAGTAGCAGCCAGAGTCAAGACACAGGAATCAGTCTCAGCATGACCAGCCCGAGGATAAGGATGAGTTCCCACCCCAAAAGGAGTGGACACGTCCCCGATGTTCTTGACCCCGTGCGTGACGGTAAGCCCACGCTCGTCCAACGCGTAAGAAACGGTGACCCGCAGAGCAACAGGCCACCCAGGCTGAGGATCGATCCGAGCGACGAGGGAAACCAACGACCCGGTGTGCTCCAGAACCTCCCACGGCCGCCGCCGCAACAGCCCGTGGATCGCGTTCCCCCGAGCGGGTTCGGTGACCTCCAGCTGCTGCCGGACCCCGTCCAGCTCCCACACCGCGCCGGCGGTCCGGTTGGGCCAGGGCACCAGGACGGCACCGGCGCTCATCGGAGGTTTCTCGTCGGCGCCGAATGTCTCCACATAAGGAACGCCGTCGACCGAGAAGGACCGGAGGCCCGCCCCTACAGTCGTGATCACGGCGGTGGCACCCTCGTACGAGATCCCCAACATGGGGCGAAGCCTACGGGGCCAACGGAAGGATCCGTCCATGAAGGTTCACCACCTCAACTGCGGCACGATGCGCCCGCCGCTGGTCGCGGGCGGGATCGTCGCGCACTGCCTGCTGATCGAGACCGACCGGGGCCTGGTCCTGGTCGACACCGGTTTCGGCACGCACGAGGTGGTCGACCCGAAGGCGACCATCGACCCGTTGAGCCGCACGCTGCTCAAGCCCGTCCTCGACGTCAACGAGACGGCGATCTCGCAGGTCGAACGGCGCGGCCACACGGCGGACGACGTCCGGCACATCCTCCTGACCCACCTCGACATGGACCACGCGGGCGGCCTGCGCGACTTCCCGAAGGCCACCGTCCACGTCCTGAACACCGAGCTGGAGGCCGCGACCAACCCGAAGGGCCCCAAGGAACGCGCCCGGTACCCGAAGGCCCAGCGCGAGGGCGTCACCTTCGAGACCCACAAGGCGGAAGGCGAGAGCTGGCACGGGTTCGAGGCCGTCAGGAACATCGCGGGCCTGCCGGACGACGTCCTGATGGTCCCGCTCATCGGCCACACCCGCGGCCACACGGGCATCGCGGTCAAATCGGACAACGGCTGGCTGCTGCACGCCGGCGACGCCTACTTCTACCGCGGCGAGGTCGAGACCCCGCCCAGCAACATCTTCGCCCTCAAGCTCACCGCGAAGCAGACCGAGACGATCCGCGAGCAGCGTCTGTCCAATGTGGAGCGTCTCAGGGAGCTCAAGGCGCGCGGCGAGGTCGAGGTGTTCTCCGCCCACGACCCGGTCGAGTTGGCCCGGCTGGCGTGACGTCCACCCGCCGGGCCCACCTCGACCGGAGGACCTACTTGCCGAGGTTCTCCGGGTAGGTCTCGACCTTGCCGTGCATGACCCGGTTGATCCCCCACAGCACCAGACCGGCGAGCAGCAGCCAGCCCGCGATCTTGTAGTCGTCCCACGGCCGGCCGGACAGCACCGGCATCGCGAGGTACGCGCAGGTGATCGCGCCGAGCACCGGAGCCCACGTCGGCGCGCGGAAGTGCTCGTGCTCCGCCTTCTCCCGGCGCAGCACGAGGCACGCGACGTTGACGATGGTGAAGACGATCAGCAGCAGCAACGACGTCGTGCCGCCGAGCTTGCCGATGTCCGCGGTCGACACCAGGATCACCGCGACGCCGGTCGTGAAGACGATCGAGATCCACGGCGTGCGGCGGGACGGGTGCACGGCGCCGAAGAACTTCGGGATGATCTTCTCGTTCGACATGCCGTAGAGCAGGCGCGAGGCCATCAGCATGTTGATCAGCGCCGAGTTGATGACGGCCAGCAGGCCGATCAGGGCGAAGATCCAGAGCGGGAAGCCGGGCGCGCCGACGGTGACGACCTTGAGCAACGCGCTGCTGCCCGCCTTGGCGAGCTCGTCGGCCGGGATCAGCAACGACGACGTGATCGCGACCAGCACGTAGATCAGCGCCGCGACGGCCATGCCCACCAGCATCGCGCGCGGGAAGATCTTGGCCGGGTTCTGGCACTCCTCCGCCATGTTGACCGAGTCCTCGAAGCCGACCATCGCGAAGAACGCGAGCGCCGTCGCCGAGGTGACCGCGAGCATGATGTTCGAGCCCGACGGCACGTGGATGTCGGTCAGCCGCGACGGTTCGCCGTCGCCGACCGCCACCGCGTAGGCGCCGATCAGGATGATGATGACCAGACCGGACAGCTCGATGCAGGTCAGCACCACGTTGGCCTTGACCGACTCCGAGACGCCGCGGAAGTTGATCAGTGCGAGGGCCGCGATGAACACGATCGCGAGTCCGGTGAAGGCGAGCGACTCCGGGCGCAGGGTGACGTCGAAGAACTCCACCAGCAGCTGCCGCAGGTACGTGCGGCCGAACGCGAGCGCCGCCGAGGACGCCGAGGTGATGCCGGAGCACATGACCGCGAACGCGACCATGAACGTCAGGAAGTGGATCTTGAACGCTCTGTTCGTGTAGAGCGCCGCACCCGCCGCCTTCGGGTACTTCCCGACCAGTTCGAGGTAGCTGAACGCGGTCAGGAACGCCACCACGAACGCGAGCAGGAAGGGCAGCCAGAGAGCGCCGCCGATCTTGCCGGCCACGTTGCCGGTGAGCGCGTAGATGCCGGTGCCGAGGATGTCGCCGACGACGAAGAACAGCAGCAGCTTCGGGCCTATCGCCCGGTGTAGCTCTGGTTGCTCCGTTTGTGGAGTCGCTTCAGCCATGCCCGAAGATTCTGCCCGTTTTGCCTGGGTACCAGCGCGGACGAAGAACGACCTCACCCATATGGTGTAAGCATGAAACGCACGGCAACCCTGCTCGTCGCCGCTCTCGCCCTGACCGCCTGCACGTCGTCGCCGGCGGCCAAGCCGGACCAGTACTCGGACGTGTTGGCCTTCGCGAGCGCGGTGGGCAAGGCGGTCGCCGAGAAGAAGACCTACCGCTTCACCATCGCCGCGCCGACCGCCGGCGGTGTCACGGCCCCGGCCACCGGGTCGGTGCGCCTGGGCGACGTCCCGAGCCTCGACGCCACGACGACCCGCGCCGTGCAGACCGGTGGTCAGCCCGAGGAACTGCACTTCGTCTCGACCACGCGCGACGCCGCGTTCGTGAAGCTGCCCGCGGTGTTCGGCCTGCCGCAGGACAAGCCGTGGGTGAAGCTGAACCGCGCGGACGACGACGACTTCACCAGCACCCTGCTCGGCTTCCACGACGTGATCCGCCAGCAGGCCGTCTTCACCACCTACCACCTGCCGGTGATCGAGGCGGGCGGCACGGTCCAGCTGGTCACGAAGATCGCGGACCGCACCCGGTACTCGATCTCCGTGGACTACCGGAAGGCCTACGACGCCCTCACCGACGAGAACCTGCGCAACGAGATCAAGCTCGCCCTGGACCAGGGCGTCGCGGGCTCGGCGGCCGACGTCGAGATCGGCGGCGACGACCTGCCGTCCCGGATCAGGTTCTCGACGCAGTTCCAGAACACGTCGGTCGTCGACGAGGCGCGCTTCTCCGACTGGGGCGGCGACGTGAAGATCGCCGAGCCCGGCTCGAACGAGGTCAGCTCGCGGAACTGACGCGGTAGCGCCAGATCGCCGGCAGCGCGGCCACCATGGCCACGGTCGCCACGACGACCAGCAGCCCGCCGACCGACACCGCCGCGGCCGTGCCGAACGCCGCGCCACCCGTGCCGTGCAACAGGTCCGCGATGCGCGGGCCACCCGCCACGACGACGATGAAGACGCCCTGCATCCGCCCGCGCATCTCGTCCGTCGCGGCGGACTGCAGGATCGCGCCGCGGAAGGCCATCGACACCATGTCCGCCGCACCGGCCAGTGCGAGGAACGCCGCCGCGACCCACAGCGACCCGGCGAGCCCGAAGCCCATGATCGCGAGACCCCAGGCCACCACCGAGATCGTCACCGCGACGCCGTGCCTGCTGACGTTGGCGATCCAGCCGGACGTGAGCCCGCACAGCACCGCACCGACCGGGATCGCCGCGAACAGCACGCCGAGCGCGAACCCGCCGCCGGGCGGGTCGCCGAACGTGTGCTGGGCCATCTCCGGGAACAGCGCCCGCGGCATGCCGAACACCATCGCGATGATGTCGAGCACCATGCTCGCGAGCAGGACCTTCTGCACCCACAGGTAGGAGAACCCGGCGAGCACGTCCTTGAGCCCCGCGCGCCGCACGATCCCGTCGAGCGGGGGCATCGACGGGAGCTTCCACACCGCGTAGACCGTCACGACGAGCGCGATCGCGTCCACCAGGTACAGCGTCGGCAGCCCGACGACCGGCATCAGCGCACCCGCGAGCAGCGGCCCGAGCACCGCGCCGAACTGCATGACCGTGGACCCGAGCGCGCCGGCCGAGGGCAGCAGCTCCGCCGGGACGAGCCGGGCGATCGACGCGGACCGCGCGGGCGCGTTGGCCGCGAAGAACACCTGCTGCAGGCCCAGCAGCCCGATGACGAGCCACACCGAGCCGACGTCCATCGCCGCCTGCACCCACAGCAGCACCGACGAGACCGCGATGCCGACGTTCGTGACGAGCAGCAGCTTGCGGCGGTCGACGGTGTCCGCGATCGCGCCGCCCCACAGCCCGAAGACGAGCAGCGGGACCAGCGCGACACCGGCGGCGATGCCGACCCACGCGGACGAGCCGGTGAGGTCGTAGACCTGCTTGGGCACGGCGACGGCGGTGAGCTGGGAGCCCACCGCCGTCACGATCGTGGAGAGCCACAACCTGCGGTAAGCGACGATCTTCAACGGTCGCGTGTCGATCACGAACGTCGAGCGCGCGCTTCTCCCCACAGTGGCCATTTCGTTAGCCTATGACAACTAACAGGCGTTCCACGTGGCGATGTCGCCAACACCACTCGGTCAGAGGCGGACCGGGTACACCGGCTCCGGCACCTTCGGCGTGATGCGCCCCTCGACGAAGATCCCGTGCCAGATCATGAAGCACAGCACGCTCCACAGCTGCCGGCTGCGGTCGAACTGCTCGGACTTGTGCTCGGCGAGCAGGTCCATGACGGCGTTCTTGTCGAGCAGGTGCCCGGTCTGCGAGTCGGCGATGATGCCGCGCGCCCAGTCGTACATCTCGGCGCGCAGCCAGTGCCGGATCGGGACCGGGAAGCCGAGCTTGGGCCGGTTCAGCACGTGCGGCGGGATGATCTTCGCCAGCGCCTTGCGCAGCGCGTACTTGGTCGTGCCCTCGGTGAGCTTCTGGTCGAGCGGCACCTCGGCGGCGACCCGGAACACCTCGGGGTCGAGGAACGGCACCCGCAGCTCGATCGAGTTGGCCATGGTGACCTTGTCGGCCTTGACCAGGATGTCGCCGCGCAGCCACGTGTAGAGGTCGATGTGCTGCATGCGCGCGACCGGGTCCCACCCCTCGGACTCGCGGTACCAGGGAGCGGTCACGTCCTGGAAGCCGACGCCCTCGACGTAGCCGGGGAACACGGCCCGCACCTGCGCGTCGCTGAAGTTGCGCGCGTTGCCGTAGTAGCGCTCCTCCAGCCGCAGCGAGCCGCGCCGCAGCAGGTCCTTACCGCGCACGCCCTCGGGAATGCTCTTGGACACCGCGCCCATCAGCTTGCGCACGCCGCCCGGCACCTTCTCGAACGGCGACAGCGACAACGGCTCGTGGTAGATCACGTACCCGCCGAACAGCTCGTCGGCGCCCTCACCGGACAGCACGGCCTTGACGTACTTCCGCGCCTCCTTGGCGATGAAGTACAACGGCACCAGCGCCGGGTCCGCCACCGGGTCGTCGAGGTACCAGAGGATCAGCGGCAGCTCTTCCATCATCTCGTCCGGCGACACCGTCCTGACGACGTGCCGCACCCCGATGGCCGCGGCCGTCTCCGCGGCCACGTCCACCTCCGAGTACCCCTGCCGGTCGAACCCGCTGGTGAAGGCGATGAGGTTGGGGTTGTGCTGCTTGGCGAGCGTCGCCGTGGCCGTCGAGTCGATGCCACCGGACAGGAACGCCCCGACCGTGACGTCCGGGTCGGAGATCATGTGCTTGGCCACCGAGTCGCGCATGACCTCGGCGATGCGCTCGTGCAGCGCCTCGGCCTCGTGCGCACCGTTGACCGGCCGCGGCGCGAACACGGGCTTGAAGTACCGGTTGAACAGCACCTGCCCACCCGGCGACACCTTGAACGACGTCCCGGACTCGACCCGCCGGATCGCCCTGTGCAGCGACTCGGGCTCCGGCACGTACTGGAGCACCAGGTAGTGCTGCAACGCGGTCCGGTCGAGCTCCTGGCTGATCCCGAGCACCCCGGTCAGCTGCAGCAGGCTCTTCTTCTCCGACGAGAACGCCGTGCCGCCGGGCCCGGCGGCCCAGAACAGCGGCTTGATCCCGAACGGGTCGCGCGCCCCGAAGACCACGCGCTCCTGCTCGTCCCAGATCATGAAGGCGAACATGCCGCGCAGCTTCTTGACCCAGTCGGCCCCGTGGTAGTGGTACCCGGCGACGATGGCCTCACCGTCACCCTTGGTCTTGAACTGGGCGCCGAAGTGCATGGCCAGCTCGGCCCGCAGCTCCTTGTAGTTGTAGATCTCGCCGTTGAAGTTCAGGGTGTACCGGGTCGGGTTCTCCGGCGGCCCCCACACCAGCGGCTGGTGGGAGTGGTCCAGGTCGATGAAGCCGAGCCGGTTGAACCCGTACACGACCTCGGCATCGGCCCAGGTGTCCTGCTCGTCCGGCCCGCGGTGGCGCTGGCAGCGCAGTGCTGCGGCCACTGAGCCACGAGCGCTGGCCGCCGCGGCTTCGGTGGAACAGATGAGTCCGAGCACTCCGCACACGTGAAATCGCACCTCGTCGTTCGCTGTAGCTGAAATCCCAGTATGCCCGTGTGGAATCCGGACACTTCGTCAGCCTGAGGGACGCGCGGCAGGCGGGACGGGTTGCAGGTGAGGGCCCACGTGAGCCAACGCACGCAGCCGACGCGGCCGCGGGGTGGTGTGGGTGGTGCGCGGGGGCGCGCAAGAGGGGGCAAGCCGGGCCGGCCAACGGCGAAGCCGAGGCACCCACCAAGGGCGATGCGAAGCGAGCCGAACAGACCCCCGCACTTCCAAGCGAAGCCGAAGGCGAGCAGTCACCCCTGACGCCGATTAGAGCCGGTGAACCCACCCGGTCTTTGCGATTGGGGCTTGACTTTGGGTGCGAGGTGCTACCACTCGTGGCTCGGGCGGGTGCGAAGCATCCGCCCTTTTCCGCCCGACCCAGCGCCTCGCAAGGGCCCCGAAGCCAAGCCCCGATCGCGGATCGTCGCGCAGCGGCG
>NZ_DASVFL010000387.1:0-19982 GCF_036380075.1 Lentzea sp.
CGGGGCGAGCTGTACGCGCTCCTGGGCACCAACGGCGCCGGCAAGACCTCGACGCTGGAGACCGTCGAGGGCCACCGCACCGCCACCTCGGGCACCGTGCGCGTCTTCGGCAGGAACCCCGCCGACCGCGCCGCCGTGCGCCCGCGGATGGGGATCATGTTGCAGGACAGCGGGTTCACCCCCGACCTGACCGTGGCGGAGTCGGTCCGGCTGGTCGGCTCGCTCACCCGCCGCACCGACCGCGTCGACCGCGTCCTCGACGTCGTCGACCTCACCCGCAAGGCGGACACCAGGGTCTCGCAGCTGTCCGGCGGGGAGAAGCGCCGGCTCGACTTCGCCACCACCGTCTACGGCACGCCCGAGCTGATCTTCCTGGACGAACCCACCACCGGCCTCGACATCCAGTCCCGCGACGACCTCTGGTCCACAGTGGACAAGTTGCGCGAGGACGGCACCACCGTCGTCCTCACCACCCACTACCTCGAGGAGGCGCAGCAGCACGCCGACCGCATCGGCCTGATGCACCGCGGCCGGTTCCACCGCGAGGGCACGGTCGCCGAACTGACCAGGACGCTGCCGTCGGTGATCCGCTTCGGCCTGCCCGCGACCGCGCCGGCGTTGCCGCTGCAGGCCGCGCCCGAGGGCGGCGACCGGTACCTCGTGGAGACGTTCGAGCTCCAGAAGGCCCTGTCCGTGCTGCTGCGCTGGGCCGAGGACCACGCCGTGGAGCTCCAGGACCTGGAGGCCGGGCCGACGCGCCTCGACGACGTCTTCCGCGCCATCGGCGAAGCCTGACCCCCTCACCATCCAGAAAGGACCCCGTCGTGCGCTCCCTCTTCCTCAGCGAGCTCGTGCAGCTCTTCCGCAACCGGTCGGTGCTGGTGACCAGCTTCGTCATGCCGATCGCGGTCAGCGCGTTCTTCCTCTACCAGCACGACCTCTTCACGCAGATCGGCAGCCTCGGCTACATCGCGGCGATCGTCATGTTCACGGTGACCGGGTTCGGCCTGTACGCCGGCTCCGTGACGACCCTGGCCTCCCGCCGGCAGAACCTGTTCCTCAAGCGCCTGCGGTCCACCGCCGCGTCCGACGCGGGCATCCTGACCGCGCTCGTCCTGCCGGCCGCCGCGATCGCGCTGGTGCAGGTCACCGTGATCATGACCGTGCTGGCCGTCGTCACCGAGGCGCCGGACGACCTGCCGCTCCTGGCGGCGGCCGTGCTCACCACCGCGGTCATGATGGTCGGCCTCGCGCTGGCCACCGCCGGGCTCACCGGCTCCCCCGAGCACGCCCAGGTCACCACGCTGCCCGTCTGCCTCGGCGTCGTGGCCGTGGCCAGTTGGGTCGGCATCAGCGGCACCGAGGACCTCACGCTGCTCAAGCGCCTGCTGCCGGGCGGGTCGGCGACCGAGCTGGTCGTGAACGCGTGGAGCGGCGGCGTCGCCGTGGCGGACTCGCTGCTCCTGCTGGCCCCCACCCTCGCCTGGGTCGTCGTGGCCGCCGTGCTCGCGTCCCGCCTGTTCCGCTGGGAACCGCGCCGATGAGCGGAGGGGACGCCGGATGTAGGCACGTTCTGCCGACGCGACCCGCCTGTGCCGAGCACAAGATCGACGCGATCGTCTCAGCACAGGAAGTGGGATCAAGGCATGTCCACAGCAGTCGTGTCACGGACCTCCGGCAAGCGCTGGTGGTGGTTCGGGTGGGGACTCGTCGCCGTGCTCGCGCTCGTCACCGCCGGCGTCTTCGTGCCGCCCTACCTGGTCGGGGGCACCACCGTGCCGGGCCTCGACCGGATCACGCCCGGCTACTACACGAGCCTCGTGATCCACGCCGTGCCCGCCGGCATCGCGCTCATCACCGGTCCGTGGCAGTTCATCCCGAAGCTGCGGGTGCGCTACCCGAGGCTGCACCGGGTCACGGGCAGGGTCTACCTGATCTCCGTCGTCGCCGCGTCGCTGGCCGCCGTGTACTCGTCGGCCGTCACGAAGAGCGGCTTCGCCCTCCAGGTGGCGTTCTTCGTCCTGATCGTCGCGTGGCTGTTCACCGCGGCGAAGGCGTACCGCACGATCCGGCGCGGCGAGGTGCAGCTGCACCGCGTCTGGATGATCCGCAACTACACGCTCACCTTCGCCGCGGTCACCCTGCGGCTCTACCAGCTGCCGCTGATCGCGCTGATGAACTCGGTGACGTGGCTCGAGTACCGCGAGGTCTACACCGTCAGCGCGTGGTTGTCGTTGCTGGGCAACGTTCTGGTGTCCGAGTACTTCATCGTGCAGCGCTTCCTCGCCCCGCTCGCCCGCCGCGGGAAGGTGGCCGCGAGCGAGGGGTGAGGCCCCACCCGCCAGAATGGACGGCGTGACCAGCCCCGCCGACGTGGCGATGATCGGCCGGCACGGCGAGCGGCGCCGTGTCGACGAGCTGGTCGCGGCCGCCCGCGGCGGCCGGGGCGGTGCGCTGGTGCTCGGCGGCGAGGCGGGCATCGGCAAGAGCACGCTGCTGGCGCACGCCGTGGAGTCGGCGTCCGGGTTCCAGGTGCTGCGGGCGGACGGGTCGGAGTTCGAGCAGGAGCTGCCGTACTCCGCCCTGCACCAGCTCTGCGTGCCGGTGCTCGGCCACCTCGACGCGCTGCCCGGTCAGCGCCGCGAGGCGTTGCGGATCGCGTTCGGACTGGCCGGCGGGACGCCGCAGCCGTTCCAGGTCGGCCTCGCGGTACTGGAGCTCGTCGCGGCGGTCGGCGGTGACCAGCCCGTCCTGTGCGTGGTCGACGACGCGCAGTGGCTCGACGAGGCGTCGTCGCGGGCGCTGGCGTTCCTGGCCCGCCGGGTCGGCGCGGACCCGGTCGCGGTCCTGTTCGCGCTGCGCTCCCCGCACGTGGCAGGCGAGATGACCGAGCTGCCGTGGCTCGACGTGGCCCCGTTGAGCGACCACGACGCCAGGGCGCTGCTCGCCGCGCGCAACCCGTTCCCCTTGGACGACCGCGTCCGCGACCGGCTCGTCGCCGAGGCGAACGGCAACCCGCTCGCGTTGCTCGAGCTGCCCCCGGCCGGTGGTTTCGCCGTCCCGGCCGCGTCCTCGGTGCCGTCGCGGATCGAGGAGGGCTTCCGCGCGCGGCTCACCGGTCTGTCCGACGACGCGCGGCTGCTGCTGACGATCGCCGGCGCCGACCCCACCGGTGACCCCGGCCTGCTGTGGCCCGCCGCCGAGGCGCTGGGCGTCGACCTGCCGCCGGCCAGCGCGGACGCCGCGGCCACCGGCCTGGTCGAGTTCTCCGCGCGGGTGCGCTTCTGCCACCCGCTGGCCCGCTCGGCGGTCTACCGGGCCGCTCCGGACGCGACGCGGCGGGCGGCCCACGGCGCGCTGGCCGACGTCACGGACTCGCTCACCGCCCCGGACCGGCGGGCCTGGCACCGCGCCCAGGCCTGCGCGGGACCGGACGAGAAGGTCGCGATGGACCTGGAGCACTGCGCCTCGCGCGCCCGTTCACGCGGAGGTGTCGCCGCCGCGGCCGCGTTCCTCGAACGCGCCGTCGCCCTGTCGTTGCACACGCGCAGCCGGGTCGAACGCACCCTGGCCGCCGTCGAGGCCTGCATCGAGGCGGGCGCCGCCGACCGCGCCGAGGACCTCCTCGCCACCGTCGAGACGGACGCGCTCGACGGGTTCCACCGCGCCCGCGCCGACCTGCTGCGCGGCCGCATCGCGTTCACCCGTCCCGCGGACGGCACCGGTCCGTCGTGGACGGTGAGCGCGGCCCGGCGGCTGTCCACCCTGGACCCCGACCGGGCGCGGGACTGCTTCCTCGACGCCCTGGAGATGAGCCTGGTCGTCGGACGGCCCGGCGGCGTCGTCGCCGAGGTCCTCACCGCCGCCCGCGCCTGCGCTCCCCCGCCGAGCTCACCGGACCTCCTCGAAGCGCTGGTCACCCTGGCCGAGGACGGGCACGCCACGGCCCTGCCCCTGCTGCGCGCCGCGCTGCACGACGAGGGCGGCCGGCTGTGGAGCCGCCGCCCCGCGCTGGCGTCGATGATCAGCACCGAGCTCTGGGACATCGGCACCCACGTCGCCATCGCCGACCGGCTCCTGGAGGCGGGCCGCGAGTCGGGCTCGCCGCTGCTGCTCCGGCTCGCCCACGCGCAGAAGGCCACCTCGGCGTTCCTGACGGGCGACCTGGGCGAGGCGCTGGCCGCGACCGCCGAGGAGGAGGCGGTCGCCGACGCCGTGGGCGAACCCCCGTTGCTGTACCACCGCCTCCAGATAGCCGCGCTGCGCGGCCGCCGCGAGGAGACCCTGGAGCTGATCAGGGCGGGCAGGACCCCCGGCGGCCACGTGGCGAGCGCGGACTGGTCCGCCGCCGTCCTGCACAACGGCCTGGCCGACTACCCGGCGGCCCTGACCGCGGCCCGCGCCGCGACGGAGCACGACGACCTGTTCCTCACCGGCGCGGCGCTTCCGGAACTGGTCGAGGCCGCCGTCAGGTGCCACGAGCCCGCCGAGGCCGCCCGGGCCCTGGCAGCGCTGACCGACCGCACCCGAGCCGCGGGAACACCTCTGGCCCGAGGCGTCACGGCCTGCGCCCGCGCACTGGTGACGGGCGCCGAGGCCGACTACCGCGAGGCCGTCGCGCACCTGGCGGACAGCGGGCTGCGCCCGTACCAGGGCCGCGCCCACCTGCTGTACGGCGAATGGTTGCGCCGCAAGGGACGCAGGAAGGACGCGGTGGTGGAGCTGCGCACGGCCCACACCCTGCTCGCCGGGTCGGGAGCCGAGGCCTTCGCCGCCAGAGCCGCCGACGAACTGCGCGCAGCGGGCCAGCGCGTCGAGCGCCGCACCACCCCGTCCGCCCACGAACAGCTGACGGTGCAACAGGTGGCCGTCGCCCGGCTGGTGGCAGCGGGCGCGACGTCGAACGAAGCCGCGACCGAGCTGTTCATCAGCAAGCGCACGGTGGACGCGCACCTGCGGGAGATCTTCCGCAAGCTCGGGGTGACGTCCCGCCGGCAGCTGAAGGACCACCCCGGGGTCGACGGCGGCTGAGAAACGGCTGTCCCCCACCGGGTTCCGCCCGTCGGACCACCACTCCACCAGCGGCGACCGGAATTGTCGGACCCCCTTGCTACGGTCACGACCAGCTGATCAACACGAGGGGGAACACCGTGGCTGCTGCCACCACGTACCTGGAGCTGTCGGAGTCCGGCGGTAGTGCGCACAAGTTCTACGAGGTCGTCGTCGACGGCACGACGGTCACGATCACGTTCGGCCGCATCGGCGAGCGGGGTTCCACGCGCACTTCGACGTTCGCCGACGTCGCCAAGGCGGTGACGGCCGCCGAGAAGAAGATCGGCGAGAAGGTGCGCAAGGGGTACGCGCCCGCGGTGAAGGGGCAGCGGCAGCGGCGGGCGATCACGCGGCGCGAGATCGCGAGTGTGCGGTCGAGTGCGCGGCAGGCGCCTGTGCTGTGGCGGTTCCACTCCGGTGCGCCGGCGTTCGGCATCTTCATCGGCGAGGACGAGGCGTGGGTCGGCAACCAGCGCGGTGACGTGTTCACGCTCGCGCACGACGGGCAGGTCACCGGCCGCTACGGGCTGCCGGACGGCGTGAAGTGCATCGTGGCGGACGACTTCTGGATCTACGCGGGCTGCGACGACGGCCGGGTGTACGACCTCGGGGGCAAGGTGCCGCGGGTCGCGTACGAGATCGCCGCCGACGTCGACATCTACTGGCTCGACATCGACGACGGCGTGCTCGGCGTGTCCGACCGGCAGGGCGGCATCACGATCGTCGACCACGAGGACGAGTTCCAGTGGTCGCGGCGCAGCAGCGGCGACAGCGCGTGGATGGTGCGGTGTGCGCCGGAAGGCGTGTTCCACGGGCATTCGCGCGGCGTCACGCACTACGCGGCGCGCACCGGTGAACCCGTGTGGCACGCCGAGACCACGGGGTCCGTGCTGTTCGGCTGGCAGGAGCCGGCCGAGGTGTTCGCGGGCACGAGCCGCGGCTGGGTGCACCGGCTCTCCCGCGCCACGGGCGCGGAGACGGCGCGTTATCGTTGCGACGCCGCAGTTTTCTCGTGTGCGACCTCGCCGGACGGCGGGTACGTGTTCGCGGGCGACAACCACTCATCGGTCTACTGCTTCGCCGCCGACGGCACGCGGCTGTGGAAGCTCGGCACGGGCTGCGGTTCGGCGTATTCCATGCAGTACCGCGACGAACGGCTCTACATCGTCACCACCGACGGGTCGCTGGCGTGCATCGACGCGAGCCCGGCCGCCATCCACGCGGCCGAGCAGGGTGAGCTGCCGCGGCGCAACGACATCAAGGCCGACCACTGGCAGCGCGTCGAGGCCACCACGGAGGTCGAGACCGTCGTGGCGAGCGCGGTGCCCGCCGGTGGCGTCATCGTGGAGTGCGTTCAGGAGAGCGGACGTCTGCGCGTGCACGTGGTGTCCGACGGCTACGACCGCGCTCGCGCCGTGCAGTTCCCGAAGGACATCCGCGTGCCCGGCGCCCGTTACCTGGTCACGGAGATCCACACGTCGGCGAGCGGCGGCTTCTACCGCGCTCGGGGTGAGATCAAGCGACTTCTGTGACGTGACGCGGAAAAGACGTGTCACCGCCGCCGGTTCCGGGCACCCCGGAAGTGGATGTCGCGCCTGAGGTTCAGGTGGCGGGGAAGGACGACATGGGTGCCGATGACAAGCTCGAAGCCAAGGGCGACCAGCTCAAGGGCAAGGTGAAGGAAGGCGTCGGCGACGCCACGGACGACCCGGGTCTGCAGGCGGAAGGCGCCGCCGACCAGGGCAAGGGTCACCTCAAGGAAGCCGCCGAGAAGGTGAAGGACGTCTTCAAGAAGGACTGACCTCCCCACAGCGGACAGAGGGCCTGCATCACGACGATGCGGGCCCTCTTCGCGTGTCCGGGTATCCGGACAACCTCGGACAGAACTGTGGCCCCGCACCGAGATGCGGGGCCACAGCCACGAAGAATCCTCTGTGGACGAGCTACGAGGCCGCCGTCTCCTCGGCGCGGTCCGCGTTGTCGACGTCCAGCATGCTCAGCAGCGGCTCGACCTGACCGCCGCGGAACGCCCGGCGCTGCCGGTCCGCACCGCTGCCCTCGGTGTCCAGCAACCGCAGACCGCGTTGCACGGCCGGCAGGTCGCCGTTGGCCTCGAACACCGGCGTCAGCTTCCGCACCAGGTCGTCCAGCTGGTCGCGCACCGGCCGGGGCTCGCCCGCCAGCACGTCGAGGATCGTTCCCCGCAAGCCTTCGTTGGCCGCGCTCCAGCACGCCTGCCGCAGCACCTCCTGCGAGACGGGCACGGCCTCGACGCCGCGCTCGATGTCCACGACCGCCTGCGCCACCAGAGCGCGGACCAGCGCCGCGAGCAGTACCGCGTCGTCCACGGTCGCCGCGACGTCCGAGACGCGGACCTCCACGGTGGGCAGCTCGGTCGCGGGACGGACGTCCCAGTACACCATCGCCCGGTCCAGGGCGGTACCCGCCGTGATCATGGTGTCGCAGACTTCCTCGTAGTGCTCCCACGAGGTGAACACCGGCGGCGGACCGGAGACCGGCCACCGCGACCACACCGTCGAACGCCAGCTGGCGAACCCGGTGTCCTCACCGCCGGAGAACGGCGAGTTCGCCGTCACGGCGGCCAGCACCGGCAGCCACGGCCGCACGTGGTTGCACACCTGCACCGCGGTCTCGCGGTCCGGCACGGCCACGTGGACGTGACAACCGCAGATCAGCTGCTGCTCGGCCAGAGCGCCGAACTCGCGGGCGATCCGCCGGTACCGCAGGCTGTCCGTGACCTCGCCGACCGCCTCGCCCAGTGGCGGCGCCCCGACGGCCACGGCCCGGCACCCGGCCGCACGCGCGGCCTTCGCCACCAGGCGGCGCGTCTCCAGCAGCTCCTCGCGGGCCTGCTCGACGTCCTTGCACACCGAGGTGTTGATCTCCACCTGCGCACCGGTCAGCTCGTGCTCCAGTTCGAGCCCGAGCTGGTCGCGCGCAAGGGAAACGACCTCCTCCGCCAGGTTCACCGGCGCGCCGGTGACCGGGTCCACCAGGAGGAACTCCTCCTCCACACCGACAGTAGGCCCCCACACGTCCTTCGGAGGCGTCATCTCCACGTCTCACCATCCTGCTCAAGGCGCCCATGCGCGCCGCGGGGGAATCGGGACCGGCGAATACCCCTGGAGGGCAAGAAGAAAACGCCGCGCACACCCGTGCCTGGTCAGCGGCGGTGAGGACACGGAGCGTGGCGAACCGGTCACACGCTCACCAGCCGAAAGGAGTGGAAGTGGGCGCGCTGCCACGCTTTCCACCACGTGGACGATGACCGCGATCCTTCTTCGAGCGGGTCGCGGCGGTGCACCGCGGACACATGGCCATCACCGGTGTGTCCGCGGTGTCCTGGATCCACAGGGCGTCGATCCACAGCACCCCGGGGAACCTGCCGAGCCGCGCACGGCTCAGCGGCACGCCGCACAGCGTCTGGTTCTGACCGGGCCACCAGGCGTGCACGTCACCGGAGGGCAGGCGCGTGCCCTCGTCGTCACGCCAGCTGCTCGACGCGGCCACGGCCGGGGTGGCGGCCACCGGTCAGCCTCCCCTGTTGTCCACGGCGGCGCCGAGCATCGCGGCCGCCTCTTCCAGCTCGCGGTCGGTGACCGGCCAGCCGCCGACGCGGTCCAGCAGCTCGTCCCTGGTCACGACGGGGAGCGCACCGCGCATCGCGTTGGTGGCGAGCTCGTCGCGACCGGCCACCACGTAGCTGCCGACGACGTGCACCAGAGTCGCCTCCGGTCTGGTCGACTCGAGCAGCTGCTTCAGGTCCTCCACCGGGATGGGCATGCCGGTCAGCCGTCGTCGCCGTAGCGGCCGCCGCCGTCGAGGCCGGCGCCCTGCTCCTGGTCCGGGTCGCTCGGCGGCCTCTTCGAGACCTCTTCCTCCGTGCGGGTCAGCGGCGCGCCGCTGTTCTCCTCGGCGGCGCCGTGTTCCACGCCCTCGTGTCCGGGTCCAGTCACCACGAACCTCCTGTCCTCGTGCGAGTTCCTCCGGCATACCCAGGACCGCGGCGCCGAACCGCCGCACCGTCACAGCGTCAGCGTGTCGCCGCGGGCCACCACCCGGACGTGCAGGCCGTTCGCGCGCCGGGAGATCTCGGTGGTGAAGTCGGACAGCGGTGACTTCATCACCCCGTACTCCTCGTAGTGCACGGGAACGGTCGTGCGCGGGGAGAGCAGCTCCGCCAGGTCCGTGCCCTGTTTGCCGTCCATCGTGAGCAGGACGCCGAGCACCTTGGTGCCGCCGAGGTGCAGCACGGCGAGGTCGATGCCGTCGAAGCGCTCGCGGATCTGCTCCAGCTCCGGGTGCACGAGCGTGTCGCCACTGAGGTAGACGCGGAACGGGAGCACGCCCGCCGCCTCCCGGTACTCGAGCATGGTGCCCATGACGGGAGGCAGCAGGCGGCCCAGCGGTCCCAGCGCGTGCCTGCCCGGCAGCGACGTGATCGTCAGCTTCGCCGCGCCGCGGCTCAGCACGACGGTCTCCCACGTCCGCAGCGGCGCGGTCTCGGTGAAGCCCCTGCGGGACAACCGCTTCGCGGCGTGCGGGGTGGTGAACACGGGCAGGTCGCGGGCCAGCTCACGGCTCGCGACCCGGTCGAAGTGGTCGCCGTGCAGGTGGGACAGCACGACGGCGTCCAGCTCGGGCAGATCGGCGATCTCGATCGCCGGATCGGTGAGCCTCTTCGACACGACACCCTGACCGATGTGCGCGCCGACTTCCTCGAACCTCCGGCTCAGCGGTGACAAACCGCGAAAAGCATGCGGTTCGTCACCGCTGAGCGTCCTCTGTGGAGGAAGTTGGGATCGGTCAGGAGCGTGAACGGCCCGAGCCGGAGCACCGTCGTGGCGTTGCCCACGAAGTGCAGTGACCCCGTCACCGCCCGGTGAGGCGCTGCCCGGACTCGCGGGCGTGCCCGCCGACGTCCTGCGCCGCTTCCTTCGTGTGCTCGGCCGTGGTCTGGGCGGCGTCGGCGGCGACCTGCTTGACCTCACCGGCCGCGTCGCTCACGGTGGACTGCACGTCCTCCTTGAGGTGCTGCGCCGACTCGGCCAGCGCTTCCTTGGCCGGGTCGACCACGTCGCTCAGGCTGTCCGAGAGCTGCTGCACCGCCTGCCGTTCCGCGTCCGTGCGCGGCAGCAGCGCCGCCACCAGCAGACCGCCGCCGAACGCGATCAGGCCGGCCGCGAGCGGACTGCCCTGCGCCTGCCGCGCGATCTGGCGCGGTGCCTCCTGCACGGCGTGCGCCGCCTGCTCCGCCTTCTCCGCGACGGCGCTGCCGGCGTCCTGCCCCTGTTCGCGCACGGCCGTCGTGGCCTGTGTGGCGGTTCCCATCACTCGCTCCCTCATCGAGACCAGGCCCTGGCGCACACCGCGGACGCGCCGCTGGGCGATGGCCCGCGGGCTCGTGTGGTCGACCAGGCGGTTGGCGTCGGCCCGCAGCTCCGCGCGGGTCACTTCGATGTCGCGCCTTATCTGGTCGGGTGTTTCGCCCATTCCGCGTCCTCCTTCAGGGTTTCGACGGTGCGTTCGGGTTTCGGGTTGACGGTGCGCAGCCTGGCTCGGCCGCTGGTGTAGAGGACCGCTCCCGCGATGCCCCACAGCACCGCGACGATCAGCGCGGCCCAGCCCAGCGGCATGACGGCGCCCAGCGCGAACACCAGCGCGAGGCTCAGCAGCACCGTGGTGAGGTAGCCGGCGAACCCGGCGGCGGCGAGCATGCCCGTCGCCTTGCCCGCCTTCGCGGCCTCGTGGCGGATCTCGGCCTTCGCGAGCTCCAGCTCCTGCCGCATCAGCTTGGACAGGTCACCGGTGAGGTCGCTGACGAGGTCGCCCAGCGACTCGCCGGTGGTGTCCGTGCGCAACGGTGGCACCTCAGGGTTCGACATGCGGCACCCCCGCCGGCGGCACCGCTGGCGTCGCGCTCGGCGTCAACGGCGCACCGTAGTCCGGCGTGGCGCTGTACCCCGGCGTCGTGCCGTAGCCGGACGTCGCGGGGTAATCCGTTGCGGTGGCAGGACGTTCGGCCGCCACCGGCACGACACCGCCCTGCGAACCCGGACCGCCCTGGCCCTGTCCCTGGCTCGATCCGGTGGCGCTCTTGGCGACCCGGCCGACCAGGAACCCGGCGACGGCCGCGCCCAGCAGGAACGTGCCGGGCTTGCGCCGGGCGTAGTCCCGCGCGGACTCCAGCAGTCCCTGCGCACCGCGTTCGTCGAGGAACCTGGCCGCCTGCCTGCTCGTGTCGGCCGCACCCCGGATCGCGCCCGCCGACATGGAGTCCGGCGGCGCGCTGCGTGCCATCTCGCCCAGCTCGTCGGCGATGCGGCCGAGCTGCTTCGACACCCGCGTCGCCTGCTGCTCCGCCTCCGCGGCGACGCGCTCCCGCACGTCACCGACGACGCGACGGGCCTGGTCCGCGGTCTCGTGCGTCACGTGAGCGGCCTGCTCCTTGACGGTGCCGCCGACCTGGCCGGCGGCTTGCACGGCGTGCTGTGCGACTTCGGAGCCCTCGTCACGGGCCGCCGCGGGCATTCCACCCATCTAGTTTTCGGTCACGGCTGACTCCTCAGCTCGTTGGCGTGTCCTGGCCATCGAGCTACCCGTCGAAAAGCCGTGCAAACGACCGGCTCCGAGATCATTTTTCCGCTGCGCTGAAGCGTTTTCCTCGTGTAATCGCAGGTATTCCGGGTAGTCCGGGCCATGAATGTTCACGGGGTGTTGCAGGCAGTCGAGGAGCTCCGCGCGGTCGACCGTCCCTCGCGATCTTTGGCGGAAGCGGTGCGACGGGCGCTGAGGTCCTCGAACGTGGACCGCGCCGTGCGCGGCGAGTGGCTGGGGCACCCGTTGCACCCCTTGATGGTCACCGTGCCCATCGGGGCGTGGACGTCCGCGGCCGTGCTGGACGCGCGGCCCGGGAGTGAGGACGCGGCCCGCCGGCTCGTCGCGCTGGGGCTCGTGGCGTCCGTGCCGACGATCCTGCTGGGACTCGCCGACTACGGCGGTCTCGACGCGCGGCAACGCCGGGTCGGTCTCGTGCACGCCGTCGCCAACACCGCCGCCGTGACCTGCTTCGCCGCCTCCTACGCGCTGCGACGCCGGGGCAGGCACAAAGCCGGGAAGGTCCTGGGTCTGGCCGGGCTGGTCGCGGTGGGAGCGGGTGGCGCGCTCGGCGGTCATCTGTCGTATGCGCAGGGTGCCGGTGTGCACCGCTGGCAAACGTGACACTGCTAGCTGTTTGGCCGCGTCCGTCGGGGCTACTCGGGAGCGCTGACGAACGGAGTGAGGACATGACGACAGGTGCTGCCGGAGGACTGCGGGCGCTCGCAAGGGAGCACGTCGCCGTCGCGGCGTTCACGATCCCCCGCCTGCTGCGCCACCGGGTGTGGCGCGGCGCCGACCCGCAGGAGGGCGCGGGCCTCGGCGTGGTGCTGGTGCCCGGCTTCGGCGCGAACGACTTCAGCCTCACGTTCGCGACGACGTGGCTGCGCGACCGGGGTTACGTCCCGGCCGGCGCGGGCGTCGGGTTCAACGTGGGCTGCACCTCCGAGCTCGTCGACCGCGTCGAGCGGCGGGTCGAGGAGCACGCGGAGGCCACGGGCGGCCCGGTCGTGCTGCTGGGCCAGAGCCGGGGCGGCGGACTCGCCCGCCTCGCCGCCGCGCGCCGCCCGGACCTGGTGGCCGGTCTGGTGATGCTCGGCAGCCCGGTCCTCGACCCGGCGGGTGCCCACCCGCACGTGATGCTCGCCGCCAAGGCGCTCGCGCGGCTCGCCTCCGTCGGCTTCCCGGGCCTGATGAACCCGGACTGCCTCGGCGGCACCTGCTACGAGGACAACATGAAGGCCATCACCGCACCGCTGCCCGACGGGATGCCGGCGGTGTCGGTGTACTCGAAGTCGGACGGCATCGTGCCGTGGGAGCTGTGCCTCGACTCGTCGGCCGACTGCGTGGAGGTGCACAGCACCCACACCGGCATGGGCCTCGACCCGGACGTCTACCTGGCCCTGCGGCCGCGCCTGGCCGAGTGGGCCGCGCGCCGGTACGACCTGCGCCGCGCCGGATGAGGGACCTCGCCGGAACCGCCGAGGAGGTCTTCGGCTGGACCGAGCTGCGCCAGGAGCAGCTCGTCGCGATGGAGCACCTCCTCGACGGCCACGACGTGCTGGTCGTCATGCCGACCGGCGCCGGCAAGTCCGCGATCTACCAGGTCCCCGCGATCCTGCTCGACGGCCCGACCGTCGTCGTCTCGCCGTTGATCGCCCTGCAGCACGACCAGGTGTCGGCGCTGCGGGCCAGCGAGGCGCCGCCCGCCGCCGCGGTGAACTCCGCCCAGTCGGCGGAGGAGAACGAGCAGGCGTGGCAGGCGTTCGCCCGTGCCGAGACGGAGTACCTCTTCCTGGCACCGGAACAGCTCGCGAACCCCGAGACCGTCGACCGGCTGCGCGACCACAAGCCGTCGCTGTTCGTCGTGGACGAGGCCCACTGCGTCTCCGCGTGGGGACACGACTTCCGGCCCGACTATCTGCGGCTGCGGCACGTCGTCGAGAGCCTGGACCACCCTCCGGTCCTCGCGCTGACCGCCACCGCGAGCGGTCCCGTGCGCGACGACATCGCGGGCCACCTCGGCCTGCGCGACCCCGCGGTGCTCGTGGCCGGGTTCGACCGGCCGAACCTGCACCTCGCCGTGCGCCACCACGCCGACGAGGACGACCGCAGGAAGGCCGTCACCGAGTGGGTCGTGGACCACCCCGGACCGGGCCTGCTCTACACCGCCACCCGCAAGGAGACCGAGCGGTACGCCGCCGACCTCGTCGCGCGCGGCGTGCGAGCGGGAGCGTTCCACGCGGGCATGAAGGCCGCGGACCGGCGCCAGGTGCAGGACGACTTCATGAGCGGCGCGCTCGACGTCGTGGCGGCCACCTCCGCGTTCGGCATGGGCATCGACAAGCCGGACGTCCGGTTCGTCGTGCACGCGGCGACACCGGGGTCGCTCGACGCCTACTACCAGGAGATCGGCCGCGCCGGACGGGACGGCGAGCCCGCCGGGATCGTGCTCTTCCACCGCCCGGAGGACCAGGGCCTGCAACGGTTCCTGACCGGCCGCAAACTCGACGAGCAGTGCGTCCGCGAGGTGGCCGAGGCCGTGCACCGCTCCCCCACGACCGTCGCCGACCTGGTGCGGCACGTCGACTGCTCCCGCCGCAAGGTCACCGGCCTGGTGAACCTGCTGGAGAGCGCCGGAGTCGTGCGCACCTCGCTGGACGGCGTGCGGTACGTGCACGACGCTCCCCCGCCGGCCGAGGCGGTCGCGGTGGCGCGGGAGCGGGCCGATAGCCGGCTGAAGCGGGACCGGTCGCGCATCGAGGTGATGCGCGAGTACACGGGCACCCGCGGCTGCCGCAGGCGGTTCCTGCTCGGCTACTTCGGCCAGCGGCTCGACGAGCCGTGCGGGCACTGCGACCGGTGCGACGACGGCCTGCCGCCCGAGGACGAGGTCGACGCGGAGTTCCCGCCGAACTCCCCCGTCCGCCACGACCAGTGGGGACGGGGAACCGTCGTGCACCACGACGACGACAAGCTGATGGTGCTGTTCGACGAGGTCGGCTACAAGACGCTCTCGCTGGACGCGATCCGCGGCACGTCGATCCTCACCGCCGACGCGTCCTGAGTCAGCCCCGGTCGGGGTCGTCGGACACGGAGTAGTCGGACAGGCCGACGTTGCCGGTGGGGTTCGGTTCGGGGTGCGTGGAGCCGGAGTCGCTGCGTCCCGGCGTGGTGCCGTCGTCCTCGGTGGCCTCGTCGAGCGAGGTCCGGCTGGCGTCGTCGTAGCGCTGCTCCTGCTGGCGTTCGGTGCTCATGCGACCGGCTACCCCGGTTCGGAGGGCGTGAACGCGGCTACGCCGAGGTGTTCGGCGAACACCTCGGCGTCATGGCCGGTCTCACGACGTCGGCGAGTCCGGGTCAGGAGAGAACGGCGTTGCGCGGCGACGGCACGAACGCGGCGAAGTCGCGGTTGTCCACGGTCACCTCCGTGCGCAGCAGCCCCTGCACCCACCGGACCACGGTGACCGCGGCGGGCCGCACGTCGTCGCCCTGCCGGTGCAGCTCCACGAGCTCGCCGATGCGGTCCTCGACCGCCACCGACCAGCCGGTCGCCTCGTCCCACAGCAGTGCCACGTCGTGGTCGGGGAAGTCGGGCAGCCGCCCGTCCAGCGCCACGTACGCGGCGGCGCGCGGCTGGGTCTCGACGAACGAGCTGTCGCCGCGCAGTCCGAGACCTGTCACGACCTCGCGGACGTACTGCCGCGTGCGGCGGTCCACCGAGTCGTCGAAGTCCAGGTCGAAGTCGATGTCGAGATCACCGGGCATTTCGCGTTCCATGCCTGTTGTGCCTCCGTCAGCCGAACACACTGTTGGTGCGCCGCTCGGATACCCCTGCGGGGTGTGCGCAAACCGTCAGGCCGACGTGATCCGCAGCTCACGCACGACGAGGACGGTCGACTCGGGCGCCTCGGCCAGGACGAAGCCGATCTCGCCGTCCGCCGCCAGCTCGCCGTCGGCCGGCGAGGTCCACCGCACGTCCCCGGACGCGACCAGCCGGACGTCCCCGCCGGGCTGCGCGACCGACGCCCCGAGAGAGCCGCCGGCCTGCTCCAGCACGACGGTGCCGCCGTCCTCCTGACCGCCGAGGTCCGGCAGGTCAGCGACCAGCCGCAGCTCCGCGGGGCGGACGGAGTCCCCCGCTCGTCCGACCCGGTATTCGCCCTCGAAGTCGAGCACCATCGTCTTGGACCGGAGCGTCACCTCGGTCCCTTCTGCTCGGGCCTTGCCCGCACTGTCGGCCATGCGGTCTGCCTACCCGTGGCCCCGGCGGCGGAAACGCCCCGACGGGCCGGGGCCGCGCACCGCTGCGGGTACCGTTCGCCCCGTGACGACACCCTCGCGTCTCCTCGGTCGCGAAGACGAGATCCGGTGCCTCGACGCCGTGGTGGGCTCCGCCCGCGAGGGACGCGGTGGCGCCCTCGTCCTGCGCGGTGAGGCGGGCATCGGCAAGAGCGCGCTGCTGGACCACGTGCGGCGGGCGGCCGGGTTCGAGGTCCTGGAGGCGTCGGGGTCGGAGTTCGAGACCGAGTTCCCGTTCGCGGCGCTGCACCAGCTGTGCGTGCCGTTGCTCGGCCGCCTGCACGGGCTGCCGGAGGAGCGGCGGGCGGCGCTGGAGGTCGCGTTCGGGCTGGCCACCGGTGCGCCGGACGTGCTGCGGATCGGGCTGGCCGCGCTGGACCTGTTCGCCGCCGCGGCGGCCGGGAGGCCGTTGCTGTGCCTGGTCGACGACGCGCACTGGGCGGACGAGGCGTCGCAGAAGGTGTTCGCGTTCCTCGGCCGCCGGCTGTCGTCGGACCCCGTCGCGATGGTCTTCGCGGTGCGGTCGACGGAGGCGGGCGTGCTGGACGCGTTGCCGGGACTGGTGGTCGAGGGGCTGTCCGACGCGGCGGCACGGGCGCTGGTGGCGGACGAGTCGGTCGACGGCAAGGTCCGCGAACGGCTGCTCGCGGAGGCGCGCGGCAACCCGCTGGCGTTGCTGGAGCTGCCCAGGGCGGGCGGGTTCGCGCTGCCCGACGTGGCGTCGGCGCCCGGCGCGGTCGAGGCCAGCTTCCGCGGCCGGGTCGGCGCGCTGCCGGCCGACGCCCGGATGCTGCTGATCGTCGCCGGAGCCGACCCGACGGGTGAGCCGCGGCTGCTGTGGGCGGCGGCGCGGGAGCTCGGCCTGGACGTGACGACCGCCGGTGCGGCCGCCGAGGCGTCCGGGCTGATCAGCCTGTCCACGCGGGTGCGGTTCTGCCACCCGCTCGCGCGGTCCGCCGCCTACCTCGCCGCGAGTGCGGCCGAACGGCAGGCCGTGCACCTCGCGCTCGCGGCCGTGACGGACGCGGACGCGGAACCGGACCGGCGGGTGTGGCACCTGGCGCAGGCCGGTACCGGACCCGACGACGGCGTGGCCGCCGAGCTGGAGCGGTCGGCGTCGCGGGCACGGGCGCGCGGCGGTGTGGCGGCCGCGGCGGCGTTCCTGGAACGGGCGGCGGCGTTGTCGCTGGACCCGCGGCTGCGGGCGGAACGCACGCTCGCGGCCGGGCAGGCGAAGTTCGAGGCCGGTGCCGTCGACGTGGCCGCCGGTCTGCTCAGCACGGTCGACGTGGACGCGCTCGACCCTTCCCAGCTCGCGCGGGCCGACGTGCTGCGCGGGCAGGTGGCGCTGGTGCGCGACACCGAGAACAGCGGACCGGGGTTCCTGCTGCGCGCCGCACGGCGCGAGAGCGGTGCGGCGGCCAGGAAGCGCGTGCTCGACGCGTTCGAGACGAGCCTGATGGTCGGACGGGCCAGCGGCGTCATGGACGCCGTCGTGAACGAGGCGCGGACGCTGCCACCGGCACCGGACGTGCTGAACGCCCTAGTCGTCCTCACGACCGACGGGCACCGGGCCGCGGTCCCCCTGCTGCGCCAGGTGTTCGACGGCCTGACCTGGACCGAACACCCGGCGCTGGCCACGATGCTCGCCGGTGAGCTGTGGGACGCCGGCGTCCACACGCGCGTCACCGAGTGGCTGACGAGGACCGGGCGCGAGGCGGGGTCGCCGTTCGTGCTGCGGCTCGGGCTGGCGCAGACCGCCGTCATGGCGGTGCACTCCGGGGACTTCGGGGCGGCCATGGCGGCCATCGCCGAGGAGGAGGCGGTGGCGGACGCGCTCGGCGTCGACCCGTTCCCCTACCCGCGGTTGCAGCTCGCGGCGATGCGGGGACGCCGTGCCGAGCTGCTGGAGCAGATCACGCGCGGCACGCGGGCGGCGGCTCGCCGGACGGGTCTGCTGGTGGCCAACGCGCACTGGGCGTCCTCCCAGCTGCACAACGCGACCGGCGACTACCCGGCGGCGCTGGAGGCGGCCCGGCTGGCCGTCGAGCCCGGCGACCTCTACCTCACCGGTGTCGCCCTGCCCGAGCTGGTCGAGGCGGCGGTCCGGTGCGGCGAGGAGAAGGCCGCGGTCGTGGCGCTGGAGGACCTCACCGAACGGACGTTCGCGGCGGGCACGTCGTGGGGTCTCGGCGTCACCGCCTGCGCACGGGCGTTGGTCTCCGGCGAGGAGGACGACTACCGCGAGGCCGTGGGCCAGCTCACGGCGGCGGGCGCCAAGCCGTACCTGGCGCGGGCGCACCTGCTCTACGGCGAGTGGTTGCGCCGTGCCGGTCGCCGGGTCGATGCCCGGGAGCAGCTGCGGACCGCCCACGAGCTGATGTCCGGCATCGGCATGGAGGCCTTCGCGGCCAGGGCGGCGCAGGAGCTCCAGGCGACCGGCGAGGTCGCCCGCAGCAGGTCCGTCTCAGCCACCGACGACCTCACCGCGCAGGAACAGCACATCGCGCGGCTGGTGGCGACGGGGGCGACGTCCAAGGAGGTCGCCGCCCGGCTGTTCCTCAGCCCGCGCACGGTCGACGCCCACCTGCGCAACATCTACCGCAAGATGGGCATCAACTCGCGCCGCCGGCTGCGGGAGCTGTTCAGCTAGACAGGGCGCCGAGCTGCTGCGCCGCCCGGAGGCTGTCGGCGTTGAGCCAGTACTCGACGATCCTGCCGTCCTCGACGCGCAGGACGTCCGTGCCGTGGAACGAGATCCCCTTCGCCTCGGCGAGCCAGTGCACGACGTGGAACGGCTCCTGCGAGATCGGTCCCACCTGGACGGAGAACGTCAGGCCGGACATGGCCTCGTGCGACTCCCGGACCCACCTGACGAGCTCGTCACCGGTTCTCCCCGTGCTGTCCGGGGGCGGCGCTGCCCGAGTACTCGCCGAGGTTCGACACCAGCCGCGTCAGCTCGGGGTCGTTGTCGTAGCGCTTCTGGTGCAGGGCGGCGATCTTCGCGCCCATCTCCGGGTCCTCGTCGTCGGTGATGTCGAACGACACGAACCTGTCCGCCAGCGGCAGCCCGATCAGGTCGGTGTTGCGGTGCGCCGGGTGGACCAGGTACTCCCAGTAGCCGTCAAGGTCCTCGATGACGAACGTGGCGCCCCACTCGTACTCGCCGCCGAAGTCGCGGCCGACGACGAACGACTTGACCGAGGGGATCACGCGACCCTGGTTGCGCAGGCTCTCCAGCGCCTCCGCCGCCTTCTCGGGCGAGGCGTCGGCCCGCAGCGTGAGCCGGATTCCGTGGTAGATCATCAGTTCTCCTCGTGCGTCAGGGCGAGTGCCGCCCCTGCTGTGGTGGTGACGAAGCCGGTCCAGGTGAAGGCGGTGGCGATGCCCTGCTGGACCAGGGGTGCGAGGACGAGCGGCGACAGGAACCGGCCGGGAAGATCCCGGCGACCGCCGGGCTCGCGTCCAGGTCGCGCAGCAGGAACGGCAGCTGCGTCGGCGCCATGTGGAACACCAGCGTGGCCACCAGGGCCAGCAGGTACATCCACCCGGCCCGCTTCGGGAAGCCCGTGCCGGCCAGCGGCAGCGACACCACCCCGCCGAGACTCGCGAAAGCCTGCTGGAAGCCCAGGAACCGCCCACGTTCCGGTCCGTCGAACCAGTCCGTGATCAGCGCGCTGACCGCGGTTGATCCCGGCGGTCGCGAGGCCCGGCACCGCCCTGGTGCCGAGCAGCACCGGCAGTCCCGTCACGAAGAACCCGGCCACGATGGCGAGCGACGTGACCGTCAGCGCCAGCCGGACCAGCACGCCCTCGCCGTAGACCTCGCCCATCGCCGGCAGGCTCGGGGCGATGACCGCCGCGGCCGTGATGGTGAGCGTGGCCGAGGCCAGGACCACCGCCCTGGCGGCGCGGGGCGGTGCGGTTCGCGTCGTCACACGACCACCTTCGCGGCGGGCGGGTGCCCTTCGCGTCGGCAGCGGCTACGTAGATCGCCGGCCTAGGCAGGC